>JAIOSH010000595.1 GCA_021107685.1 Bacteroidales bacterium
CAACTTGTAAACCAACTCATCGAAGCCTGCGAGGCGACTCAAAGCACACCCCATATACTCTTCTCCTCCAGTACACAGGAAGATCGCGATAACCTTTATGGAAAATCAAAAAAGGAAGGTCGGGAAATGTTAGAAAAATGGGCAAAAAAAAACAATGCTCAATTTACCGGTTTTATTATTCCAAATGTATTTGGCCCATTCGGACATCCCTATTATAATTCCGTTGTAGCAACTTTTTGCTATCAACTTACACATAACGAAACACCTAAAATAAATGTGGATGGAGTAGTTAAACTGATTTATATTGGGGAGTTAGTACAACAAATCACAAACCATATTGTACGAGTAAAAAAAGAACATCCAGATGAAGTAGTTATTGAGCAAATACGTTTGCAACATACCTCAGAAGCAAAGGTTTCGACAATATTAAATATGTTGGAAGGTTATAAAAAAAAATATTTTAAGCAAGGTGAAATACCCGCCTTAGACACTCCGTTTAAACGTAATTTGTTCAATACTTTTGTTTGCTACATTGATCATAAAGACTTTTTCCCCTTTAAACTCAAATTAAATACAGATGAAAGAGGTTCGTTTGTAGAAACTATCAAGTTAAACAGTGGTGGTCAGGTCAGTTTTTCTACTACCGTACCCGGCATCACCCGCGGCAATCATTTTCATACCCGGAAGGCAGAACGCTTTGCAGTAATAAAAGGCAAAGCCAGAATAAAATTGCGTAAAATAGGAACAGAAGATGTTTTAAGCTTTGAGTTAGATGGGAATAAGCCATCGTTTGTAGATATGCCCATTTGGTACACCCATAATATTACCAATGTAGGGGATGAAGACCTTTATACGATATTTTGGATTAACGAATTTTATGATCCCGAAGATTCGGATACCTATTTTGAAAAAGTTTAAAAAAATAGAACGCAAATAACACAGATTAAACGGATAATTGCAGATAAAAAATCAGTGTAAATCTGTCCAATCCGCGTCATCTGCGTTCCAATCTTAAAATATGAAGAAGTTAAAAGTAATGACCATCGTAGGCACGCGGCCCGAGATAATACGCCTCTCACGGACTATGGCCCTGTTAGATGAACATGTCAACCAAATAATCGTCCACACAGGACAAAACTACGATTACGAGCTCAACGAGATATTCTGGGAAGAACTAGAATTACGTAAACCCGACCATTTCCTCAACGTAGATACATCTTCCCTTGGCACTGCCGTTGGCGACATCATCCGTAAATCAGAAGAAGTGATGCTAAAGGAAAAGCCTGAAGCAGTTTTGGTTTTGGGTGATACAAATTCCTGCTTAGCAGCATACATGGCAAAACGATTACATATTCCTATCTTCCATATGGAAGCTGGTAATAGAAGCTATGACTTCAACGTGCCAGAAGAGATTAATCGTAGGATAATTGACCATATTGCCGATTTCAATCTTGTATATACAGAGCACGCCCGCCGACATTTAATATCAGAAGGCTTACCTCATCGCAGGATTTATCTTATAGGTTCTCCAATGAATGAGGTATTGAATTATTACTTGCCGAAGATTGAAAAGTCAGATATTTTGAATAAATTGAACTTAGAAGCAGGAAAATATTTTATTGTTTCTACACATCGGGAAGAAAATGTGGATAACCCGGAAAACCTGCAGAAAATAATTAGAATTCTGAATAATCTGGCTCAAGATTACGATTTGCCGGTAGTAGTTTCAACACATCCTCGAACACGTAAACGACTTGAATCTTTAACTGATATTTCTATCGATACCATGATTCAGTTTTTGAAACCCTTTGGTTTTCTGGATTACAATTTTTTACAGATGCATGCCAAGTGCGCATTATCCGATAGTGGTACAATAAGTGAGGAGTCTGCTATACTTTCCTTCCCTGCCATCAGCCTTCGACAAAGCATGGAACGCCCAGAAGCTCAGGATGCAGGAACAATTATACTTACTGGTTTTGATACTGATGTTGTTTTAAATTCTGTCTTTACTGTAATAGAAGAACAAAAAAAGTCAAAGTATAAAAAAGTACCAGAAGAATATCAAATTGCAAATACTTCCTGGCGGGTATTAAAATTAATTATGGGGAATACTAAATTGAGTAATAAATGGTGGGGGATAATCTGAATTATTTTGTTTGACTATTTAGTGCCTGTCCATAATATCAGCTTTTTTTGATTTAAGAACAAAGATTAACGATTTATGATTTTAGAAGTATTTGAAAATCATAAATCTAAAATCTGCAATCCTTGTTCGTAAATCAATTTATAATAAATACTTCGACATTATGGACAGACACTATTTAGGGAATAATATAAGTTGAAAAATTAACTGTTTGAGAATGAAACAAATTGAATCAGAACAATACCCAAAAGTATTAATATTCGGAATTAGTTTTATTCCAAATACCGGCGGAGGAATCACTATTTTAAATCTTTTTAGAAATTGGCCCAAAGACAAACTGGCTGTTGCAAATGATATTATTGAAGGAAGCGATAAATCAATTTGTGAAAATTATTATTTATTAAAATCGCCATTTATTACTAAAGTAAAGGTTTCTGAAAATAAAAAAGGTAATATAATAAGTAATAAAAAAGGTGGATTATTAGATTGGTTTAAAAAGTTATTAAGACCCTTTCACTCTTTCCCGCATAATTATTTTATATTAAAGGGAAAATATTTTAAACTAGAAATAGACAATGATTTTCTTAAATGGGTTAATGACTTTAATCCAGATATTATATATTCTTTGGCTCATAACTTATATCATATTCCCTTTTTAATTGAGTTAAATAAAAAAACAAACATTCCCCTTGCTGTTCATATTGTTGATGATTGGGTTAACTCTAACCATTTTGGAGTTTTAAATTTTATTGGGAAAAGGGTTCTGAATGCTGAATTCAGGAAATTACTTAGCAAAACAAAAGTTTTAATGGGAATATCTTATGATATGCAATCAGTTTATAAAAAGAGATATAAAAGAAATTTCCTACCTTTTCATAATCCTGTTAATCTTATTGAGTGGAATAATCTAACAAGAAAAAACTGGAAAATTAAAAATGATTTTAAAATAATGTTTGCAGGTACTGTTGAAGCCTATAATGTTGATGAAATCGAAAAATTATGCAAGGCTATTAATAATAAAGAGAATGAAAATATTATTCTTAATGTATTTGGTTCTATAAGAAAAAATGAATATTCTAATAGATTAAAAAAATATAAAAATTGCAATGTAAAAGGATTAGTGAGGCACGAGGAAATTAAAAAACTCCTTGTAAAGCATGATTTGTTATTTTTACCTTTATCATTTAACAAAAAGTTGAAGAAAAACATAATATTATCAATGCCTACCAAAGTATCAGAATATATGATAAGCGGTACACCAATATTGGTATATGCTCCACAGGATTTAGCATTAATTAAATATGCTACGAAAGATCTTTGGGCTTATACTTTAACGAACTCAAAAATTGATAGTCTAAAACAAGTTATAAATAAATTATTTTTAAATGTTGAACTACGATCAGAAATCGGTAAGAAAGCTATTGAAGTTGCAAAAAAAAATCATAATAGATCAATAATTCAAAAAGATTTTATTAATGAATTACAATTAAAATTAAATGATATTGATGATATGAATCAGGATATAATAGATAAAAAATTCTTTATTAAAGATGGCTATATTCCAAATGAGATAAATATAACAATAGATGATGTATCAGGGGGAAATTACTGGAATAAAAGTAGACTTATTTCATCAGAATACTACCAATTTTATGTATATAAATATGCCATAGAAATTATCAAGAAATATAGTTTAGAAACTTTAATTGATATTGGGTGTGGTACAGGAAGAAAGTTAAAAATTATTCATGAGAATTTGCCTAATATAAAGATTATAGGAATCGACCAAAAAGATGTAATTGATTTTTGTAAAAAGTCTTATTATTTCGGAGATTGGTATGTAGATAATTTTGAAAACGCTAATTTAAAATTAAATTATCTTAAAGGGGATTTAATCATTTGTTCAGATATTATTGAACACCTGATTGATCCAGATAACTTGCTTGATTATATTAAGAAAAAAGTAAGGAAAGATAGTTTGATTATTATTTCTACTCTAGAACGAGATATTGTTAGAGGAAAAGACTGCATTACATCTCCCAATAAGTATCATATTAGAGAATGGAATTTTAATGAGATAGAAAAATATCTTGAAAACCGAGGATTTTATATCCTGGAACATTTTTTGCAATATCCAACCAAATTTGGGTTAAATAAAATTTTTTGTAATGATACATTAAAAAGAGTTATGAAGTTAAAACATTTGAAATATAATCAAGTTTTACTAATAAAAGTTAAATGAGCGTTATATAGAAAATTATATAACAAAATTTGCAGTAAAATTTTAATGAAGAATAAAATCATTGCAATTATTGATTTTGATAATACTATAATAAATTGCTATAGTCGAAGCGATTTTATTAATTTCTACTGAAAAAAATATACTTTCTTAAATATACCTATTCGATTGTTTTAAAATATTAATAAGTACATCTGCTCAATTACATTATTCTGATATTGATATTTCTTCTTTTCCTTTTAGAAAGCATATACGCTTACCAGTAAAGATAGTGAATAATGTATGGATATCAAGTGGTGCAATTATTAATGCAGGAGTTATAATAGATGATAATATTGTATTAGGAGCAAATTCAGTAGTGCTAATCTGATTTAGAATCTAATGGATTTTATGCAGGTTGTCCTGCAAAAAAAAAGAATATTTAATGAAACCTTTTAATAGTAAAACATATAAATATTAAAAATTCTAAAAATGGAGGAATTATGCAAATGAATAAAGTAAATTTAAATTCATTTTTGAAAATGGGTTACTTTTTGAATTATTGTAATCCAAACTATGAAATAGATTTAAATACAGTCGATAAATCCCAATATATACAAATGGGAGAAGATGAATTGGTTAATATTGGAGTGATTAAGTTAAAGAATTCAATTAAAGCTGAATTTAAAAATAATAAGAAACATGTTATACCCCTAAGCGGAGGTCTTGATAGTAGGGCGATTTTAGCTACTTTACTAGAGTATACTGAAGTGAAAAACATCAATACATATACTTTCGGTACTCCAGGTTCTTATGACTATGAAATTGGTTCCATGATATCAAAAAAGATTGGTACAAAACATACATATTTCCCTTTAAATAAATATAAATACAACATGGAAGAACTTATAGACATATCAAAAAAATTTGATAATCAAACAATGTTGTTCCACCATGGACCAATATGGAAAATAGTTAATAAATTCAAGGATTTTTCATTATGGTCAGGTTGTATGGGAGATATATTTACCGGAACACATTTGGTTAATACTATTAATGATTTGCAAGAAGCTAAAGAGCAATTTTTACTAAATGAATCATTTGTTAAAACTATTAACCTTATAGATTGTAATGAAAAAGAATTTCTTAAATTAATTAGTTTTGAAAAAAGTGATAAGAGTTTAAATATCTATGAACAACTTCACATTCAAAACACTGGTCTCAAATCGGAGTTACCACATGTTGTGTTTAAAGGACTTAATTTCAAAGTGCCTTATTTAAATAAAGATTGGGTTAAATATATATTAAGTGTAGATGATAAATATCGTAAAAATCGATATATTTATAAAAAGATTTTGTTGAAGGCATTTCCAAATTTGTTTAAATTACCTACAAAAAATAATTTTGGATTACCTCTCGATACCTCCCCCAATAGTATATTAATAAAGAGAGCAATAAGAAAAATTAGAAAAACAATTAACAAATTCACACCTATTTATTTTGATCCAGACATTAATTATTTAGCTTTTGATGAAGCAATAAGAAATAAGATTGATCTTAAAAATATCGTTTATGAAAATATTATGGATTTAAAACAAAGAAAGATTGTTGACTGGATTGATATTGATAACATTTGGAAAAGGCATATTAATAAAAAAGCAAATCATGCAGATGCTTTAATAGTATTAGCTTCATTAGAGATACATTTAAAAGCAGGGAAAAACATATAATATATTATGAATAAATTAAACATATCATATTTTTTTCTGCTATTTATTGTTATTAACTCCTATTGAATTCCCATAACTCTTTTACCTTTTTTTAAGTTACTGGTACTTTTTTTTAAGGAGGGTTTTAACAGTATCCATAAAGTACATATGAAAAGACTAAAGTATTATAGGAGTGATTCTTTAATTCTATTGGGAATAGCAGAAATTTTTAAAGTGAATGTTTATAATTGAAAAATCTATTTTAACCACTTAATAACACATGAAAATATTATACTTACATAACGCTGTACTAAGCTCGCAAATGGCTAATCTTATTCAGGTTAAAGCGATGTGCAATGCTATGGGCAGTATCGGTATAGATGTAACTTTATCTCTTTCTGAAAATAAAAGGAAGACAATAGGAAAATTACCCAAAAATAGCGAAAATTTCACATTTCATTTTAGAAAGTCCGTTTTTACAAGTAAAAGAGTAGATAAATATTTAAATTGGCATTCTGTAAAAAATGTAATCAATGTCATTAATCCAGACATTTGTTATTTACGTTCTCCCCTGTTATTGCGCCAAACTTTAAACTCAGGAAAACCCATTATAATTGAACTTCATAATAACAAGCTACATTTAGGTTATAACTGGTTGGATTATTATTGGAAAAAAGTATTGATTAAAGCTGCAAATACAAGCACGATTGTAAAAATTGTATGTATTAGTAAAGCGTTGAGTGATTACTGGATTGCCGAGGGACTTCCAGAAGAAAAAGTCATTACTGCGCATGACGGTATTCATTATAAAATGTTTCAAGAGCCTATATCCTCCCAAGAAGCTCGAAATAAACTGGGATTGCCTGATGAAAGAAAAATTGTTACATACGTTGGGCGACTATACAAAAATAGAAAAATAGAGAATATTATTAAATTGGCTGAGGCATACCCTGAAGCTTTGTTTTTAATTGTTGGAGGGCCTAATGAACAAAGTGATATTTATAAAAGAAGTGTAGAAACAAAAAAAATAAAAAATGTAATAATTACTGGTCAAATTCCCCATAATCAAATATCTGATTATTTATATGCTTCTGATGTCTTACTTGCACTTTGGTCGTCGGATGTTACAACTATTAATTATTGCTCTCCATTAAAAGTGTTCGAATACATGGCAGCCGGAAGAATTATCGTTTCACATGGATTCCCAACAATCAAAGAAGTGCTTACACATAATCATAATGCTATTCTGGTTGAACCGGATTCATTAGAAGATTTAATCCAAAAAACTGGTGATGCGTTGAAATATAAGTATCATTCAAAAATTGCGGAACAGGCCAGAAAAGATGTTATAAATGGTTATACATGGGATCAACGAGCTAAGCTTATCTTGCAAGGCCTTGATTGAATTTCGGTTTTCCTGACAAAGTACACCGTAGTGTGATTTGCTTATTACATTTGTAATTGTAAAAAAGCGCAATCTGCGTTTAATGCAGGGATACTTAATAGTTTTAAATCCTATTGTCAAAATCAATTAAATATAGTGTGAAAATGAAAGTACTTTTTGTCTGCAGTGGTAACTCGAACAATGGAATTTCACCAATAATTGAAAATCAGGGCACTTCATTAATATATGAGGGAATAGAATTAACCTATTTTACTATAAAAGAAAAAGAATTAAATGGTTTATAAGGTCAATTCTGCAGATAAGAAAGCAATTGTTGAATAATTTTTTTATACCAAAGCTAATCAATGAAGAATGAACCCAAAGATTTTTGATTTACAAAACATAAAACCATTTAAAGAAGATACAATTACAATTGGATATACTGGGTCTCCTACAAGAAAAGAAAGATGGTATTGATGACTTATTTAGTGCTTTCGCTATTGTATTAAAAGATTTTCCCAATACACATTTATTAATTGTAGGTGATGTGGCGAGTAATACAATTATTCCACACCTTAAGAATGAAGCAGAAAAACTTGGAATATTGAATAGCATTACTTTTACAGACCTCGTGGATTTTAGGTTGGTTTCCGGTTTGATCAATTCATGCGATATTCTTGTCTTAGCGCGACCTAATAGTACTGCATATGAGGCTGGATTCCCGACAAAATTGGGTGAATATATGGCTACGAAAAAGCCTGTAGTATTAACACGAGTAGGAGATATGGGAAAATATTTTGGAAATGGTAACAATGTTGTTCTTGTGGAACCTGAACGAGTTGATAGTATCGCTAATGGGATTAGTTTGTTAATTAATAATAAACTATTAAGAGATGAAATTGGTGAAAATGGCTTTAAATGGATGATAAGGAACTTAGAATATAAAACTGTCGCTAAAAGACTCAACGAATATTTTCGAATTATTTAACAGGATAATTATAATTTATCACCCAAATGGGGTATTAATGGTGGGATGCCTTGGTTATCGTTGATAATGTGCATATTATGAATGGGGTGACCATTGGTTCTTCAGATACGAGAATAAATGAAAAATGACATCAAACGCTAAGCACACAGGACTATTGCTGTAAAGCATGAACATGAAAATTTTAACTCTCTTGGCGTTAAAGGCAACAAAAAGTTAAACGATTGATTATGAACGCATAATAAAAATACAAACACATGAAAAAAATTTTAATAGTTAGTCCATCAAGTGACTATCTTGGAGGTAAAGCTAATTTTACGAAATTAGTATATGAATCTTTATTAAAATCAAAAGTGTTCAATGTTCATCTTTTAAATACTTCTCCAACGAATAAAAGAAGGGGAGCTTATGAGCATCTTGCTTCTTATAAAGGCATATTTAATGATTCCATAAGGAGGAAATTAATAGTTCTATCAATGTTTTTATGGAACAAGATTAGATTATTCTATAGTTGCCTTTCATTTAAACCTAGTATTATACAACTCCATTCATCTTCTTACGTTAATTTTTGGGATAATAGTATTTATTTTAATATTGCAAAACTATTTAGAAAAAAAATTGTAATCAGATTGGGTGGGGGGGCTTTTGATCAATTTTATAATAATGGGTCAAAGCTATCTAAATTCGCAATAAGAAAAATTCTTAATAACACTGATCATATTATCATACAATCAGGCTATTGGCAAGATTTTCTCCTCAAAGCCAATGTTAAAACCAGAACCTCAATTATTCCTAATTTTGTGGATTGTAATTATTGGCAATCTCCAATAGCAAAGCATCAATTAACAAGTAATGAGTTTTTTGACATACTCTTTATGGTAGGATCAGAAGTAAAAGTAAAAGGATATTATGATGTAATGCCAGTTTTTGAAGAATTAATAAAGGATGGATATAAATATCGTCTACATTTAGTTGGTTTGGGTCGAAAACTTGAAAAAAGATATGAATATCTTATAAATAAAGGGTTCTTGATTTTCTATGATCATATAAAAGGTAAAGAAAAGTTGAGCCTTTACAGAAGCTGTGACTTATTCCTTTTACCAACATATTTAGAAGGATTTCCTAATACGATATTTGAAGCTATGGCTGCTGGCATTCCTATCATTACTAGTAATATTCCTCAAATTAGGGCATATCTGAAAGAAGAAAATGTGATTTTTGTTTCACCAGGGAACAAACTTGAATTAAAAAAGAGTATCATTCATGCTTATGAAAATCCATCAGAAATGGAATGTCTTGTTAAAAACAATATAAAAAAGGTAAGTAATGAATTTGATGTGATGAACATAGAAAAGTACTTTGAAAAATTATATAATTCATTATAAAGTTTAATTATTTTTTGTATATGAGTGTTGAAGATAAGTTTAATTATTTGCTTAATAGATATAAAAAAATGCCAGATAGCTTCAAAAGCTTACTTACTTATTCTTTTAGAGTTTTACCTTGAAGTTATTATTTAGGAAAGAACTATAAAAACTTTAAAAAGGCAATTGAAACGATTGAAAATTTTGATGAGTATAAAATAGCCGAGTATCAATTTAATCAACTTATTTTTACTTTAAAGCATGCATATGAAACGGTACCATATTACGAACAAAAATTCAATGAATATGGTGAGTGATATGCAAGGATAAGAGGAGATTATATAGGTGAAAATTGTGTAAAGGATACAATTGCAAATATATCTAAAGCAAAAAAGCATTTAGAATGGAAACCAAGTGTTAAAATAGTAAATGGAATAAAGCGTTGTATTTGTTGATTTTACTCATACAGTTATATTGAAATATGTTAGAAGATAAATTATAGTTGACCTTTCAATATGAATAATAAAATATGCAACACAGATATACCATTCAAACATCTATTTAGAGGAATAGTATCTTTTTTACCTTTTGCAAATCAAATATATGGTAAAATAAAAGGAGACAGTTCTCATAGTTGTTCAAATCCACGTTTCTGTTACTCGTTATGGTTGCGTATTTTAGTTACTTTAAATAATAATAAACTTGATTATAGATTGGACAACATTGCAGAGATTGGTAATTCATCTTCTATTGGTGTTGGATTGGTAGCTTTATTAACTGGGGTAAAAAGCTATTCAGCATTAGAAGTTGTTAAATATCAATTATCACAGAAAAGTCTTAATATGTGTGAAGAATTGATAAAACTATTTAGAAATAGAGAAGACATACCTGATGATAATGAATTTTCAAATATTAATATACAATTGGATTCATATAAATTCCCTACAAGAATTTTAACTGAAAAAAAACTTTCTGTTTTACTTTCTGAAAACAGATTAAACCAAATTAGAAAAGCGATTTTGAATTATGAAAAAAATAGTATTATTAATTATTATGTTCCCTGGGAATATTCGCTCAATAATATAAGAGGTTCATTTGATTTAGTTTTCTCAAGAGCGGTTATGGAACACATTGCAGATTATCCTGAAACTTATAGGAAGTTAAAAACATGTCTTAAACCAAGGGGTTTTATGTTACATGATATTGAGTATCATAATCATGGTATTGGAACCCATTGGAATAGTCATTGGTGTTATTCTAACTTATTATGGGAATTAATAAAAGGAAAAAGATCCTTTATTATAAATCGTTCTACTCATTCTATGCACCTTGATATTTTAAAAAACTTAGGATTTCAATTACTTTCAGATCAAAGAAAGATTAATAAATCAAGTATTAACAGGAACTGTCTGGCAAAAAGATTCAAAAGTATTTTAGACATTGATATGAACAGCTATGGAGGATGGATTCTTGCAATTAAAAAATAAATTCCAAATGTTTTTCCATATATTAATCTCTATAGTAATTTGCTTAAATTGATAATCTTTTTAATGTTTCTCATTTAAAATTGTAAGTTAAAGATTAATTTTAAGTTATTATTATAGATAATTGCTTATTACAAGCCTTTGATTGTAGAATTCCAGTATTAACTATACTTTGAAAGCATCTTAAGATATGATAAAAAGTAACAAATTGTGGCAGAAACTATATTTTAGTTCACCATTTTTTTTGAAAAATATTTATTCAACAATATATTCACATATTGTTGCACAAAAAAAATTCGGTACCCATTTTAAAAAATGGTCAGATTTACTTAAAGAATCTAACTATTGGGATAGGCAAAAAATAACAGAGTTTCAAGAAACATTGTTCAAAAATTATGTTTCTGAAGTTGTATCTTTCTCCGAATTCTATCGTAATATTATAAAAAAGAATCATATTGATATAAATAATATAACCCTTGAAGACATAAGGAAATTCCCTGTAATCAATAAATCAATTGTGAAACAAAACTATGAAGATATTGTGAATCCCAAATACCGGAATAATAGCTATAAATTCTCAACTAGCGGAACAACAGGTACATTGCTTTATATCTATCTATCTCCTGAGGCTTATCAAATGGAATATGCATTTCGATGGAACTTTTATTCCGATTTCCATGTAAAAAGAAAAGATAGTTTTGCATATTTTATAGGTAGCAAAATTAAAAATTCGGATGATAATCTCCATCCATTTCACATTAAGGATTTTAGTGAAAATGGATTATACTTTTCAATTTTTCATTTGAGCGATAAAAACCTCCCAAATTATGTAAACACTCTTAATAAATTTCACCCAAAGTTTATTAAAGGGTATCCTTCAGCAATTTATACATTAGCATCTTATATTAGGAAAAGTAATATGTATATCTATAGTCCAGAAGCAATATTTACCTCTTCTGAAGTTTTACATGATTATCAAAAAAAAGTAATAGAAGAAGTTTTTAGTTGTAAAATATATCAATATTACGGACAAGTTGAAATTACTTCGAATATTCAGGAATGTCGTTTTGGAAAGTTTCATGTTATGGAGGAATATGGTTATCTTGAAGTACTTCGTGATGATGGAACACCCGTTGAATTAGGAGAATCTGGAAATGCTATTGCTACAAGCTATGGTAATATTGCCTTTCCTTTAATAAGGTATAATACGGGTGATAATGTTACTCTTGCAAAAGAACAAAAATGTAGTTGCGGAAGGACTGGTCGTATTATTGAAAGTATTGACGGAAGGGATGAAGATGTGATAATTACACCGGATGGAAAACAAATAGGAAGACTCACTTTTATTTTTATGGCCTTTGATAATGTGAAAGAAAGCCAAATAATTCAAAACAGTATTCGTGAAATAGTGATCAAGGTTGTTCCTGAAAATAATTATACCGGACACGATAAATCATTACTTATTAAAAAAATGCAGGAATATGTTGGTAAATCAATGGATGTAAAAATAGAAGTGGTTGATTCAATTGAAAGAACATCTGGCGGGAAACTGAAACATGTGATATGTAATATAAAATAATAAACATATTTGATATTTTAAAGAGTGTTCAATAATATGTCAAATGATTCTTTTTGTGAAATATTTTAGACACAGTTTATTGAACATTACTATTTTTACAAACAAATTTTATTGAAAATAATTCATTATTTATAAGCTTATAAAATTTTTATGCAACAACTAACACAACAACTTAAATCAGGTAAAATGGAAATACTGGAAGTTCCTTATCCAGTTTTGTCAAAAGGAATGGTGCTTGTACGCAACCATTTTTCACTCATTAGTGCAGGTACAGAGGGAAGTAAAGTAAGTACGGCACGTAAAGGATATATTGCTAAAGCTAAAGAAAAGCCCGAACAAGTTAAAATGGTGCTTGATTCAGTGAAAACTGAAGGCTTGAAAGCCACATACAACAAGGTGATGAACAAACTGGATGCCCCCTTCTCCACTGGGGTATAGTTGTGCTGGTAAAGTGATTGCCGTAGCGCCGGATATTATAGAATTTTCTGTCGGAGATATGGTTGCATGTGGAGGTGAAGGCGCTTTCCATGCTGAGGTTACAGCAGTTAAGAAAAATCTTTGCGTTAAAATCCCTGCTGGGGTAAAGCCCGAATATGGTGCATATACAACTGTTGCTGCTATTGCAATGCAGGGAATAAGGCAGGCCGACATAAGGTTGGGTGAATCATGTGCAATAATCGGTCTTGGTCTTATCGGACAACTTACCATTCAAATGTTGAAAGCTTCTGGAATCAAAGTGGTTGGCATCGACATTGACCAGCAGGCAGTTGAGCTTGCAAAAAAATCGGGGTCCGACGTAGCTTTGAACAGTACCAATGCTGCACTGGAACAAACAGTATATGAACTATCCGGTGGCTACGGTGTGGATGCCGTTATCATTACTGCCGGAACTTCAAGCCTTGACCCTGTGGAACTAGCAGGTAAGCTATGTCGCAGAAAAGGTAAAGTTATCATTGTGGGCGCTGTACCAACAGGCTTTTCCCGTCCGAATTATTACAAAAAAGAACTCGAACTTCGTATGTCTTCTTCTTATGGGCCAGGCAGATACGATGGAAACTATGAGGATAAAGGACTTGATTATCCCATTGGTTATGTACGCTGGACAGAAAACCGCAACATGGGCGCTTTTCTGGGACTATGTGCATCAAACAGTCTGAACATTGATTTGCTGACAACACATACTTTTGAGTTCAAAAAGGCTAAAGATGCCTTTGATATGATAATGGAGAAATCCGAGCTTTTTGTAGGGATTTTATTTAAATACGATACAAAAAAAGAGCTTACACAGAAATATGTGTCATCAACTGCTAAAGAATTTTTACCCGGAGGGCCAAACATAGGCTTTATCGGGGCAGGTTCATTTGCTCAGAAAGTGTTGTTGCCCAATGCAGCCAAATACGGTAAAATGGTGGCAGTTGCAACTGCCACCGGAAACGATACTCGGAATGCGGTTGACAAGTACGGTTTTAAGCAAGGCTTTGGGGATGCTGTTGAAATTACTGGACATAAGGATATTGACACAGTTTTTATTGCGACAAGGCACATACTCATGCGCAATATGTGATTGAATCACTAAGGGCGGGAAAAAACGTATTTGTTGAGAAACCGCTTTGCATGACCGAAGAAGAACTGGAAAAGATCAACCGGATATACAAGGATGCGAATGCCAGGCTCATGGTAGGATACAACCGGCGATTCGCTCCCTTTACCCGGAAAATAATCGAAAAGATGGGGCACGATTCCAAAAAAGCAATCAATATTCGTGTGAATGTGGGTAAAATTCCGCCTGACCACTGGACACAGGACAAAGACATTGGCGGTGGCCGTATTTTAGGTGAAGCCTGTCATTTTTTTGACCTTGCCATGTTTATTGCTGGTGGGAAACCGGTGTCGCTTTCTGCTACAGTACTTGATGATCCTCTGAATCATGAAGATACGGTGATTGTGAATATGAAGTTCGAAAATGGTTCAGTTGCATGTGTTTCCTATGTTGCAAATGGAAGCAAAGCAATGCCAAAAAAGAAAATCGAAGTGTTTTCAAACAGCGTATCGGCTGTTATTGATGATTTCAGGCAACTTATTTTTTATTCGGGAGGAAAGAGCGTTTCCAAGGGGAAACAGGACAAGGGTCACTCTGATGAAGTCAGAGTTTTCCTTGAATCCATCAAAAACGGAAAACCAGCTCCGATTTCTTATGAAGAAATCTATTTGTCAATGAGAATGACTTTTGATGTTCTCAAATCCATTCATACCAAAGAAACAATAAACTACTAATTATTGAAAGATTGGCACCCTTTTCGTAATGGAGCAGAAAGATTTGTTAAATAGTACACTGAGACTCAGAGATTATATCCTCAATGCCGGTTATCGCGGGTACGATCCTTACGATGCTCTTTTATCGCCTTTTTTCCGCTGGCCGGTATTCCGAAACAGAAATATCCGTTTTGGAGCGCAGCAAGTTACACGGAGGCTTCCGGTAAACATAAGGCCACTTTTGTTTGTGAAAAAAGGCTATAATCCTGTAACGCTGGGCCTGTGCATACAAGCCTATTCCTATTTGTCAAAATGCTATCCCAGTGATGATTTTTACCCGAAAGAGATTGATAAACTGATTGATGAATTAATCAGGTTAAGATCAAAAGGATACAGCGGACCTTGCTGGGGTTACGACTTCGACTGGGAGGCAAGGTATGACAGTATTCCTGCTTTTACACCCACAATTGTTGCAACAGGTTTTATTACCAATGCTTTATTTGAAAATTATGAAATTACCGGCAATCAGAAAGCATTAGATGCAATTCTCGGAGCCGAAAAATTCATATTTCACGATCTCAACCATATTGATGTTGATGGCGATATTTGCCTGTCTTATTCACCATTGGATAAGAACATTGTTTTCAATGCTACCATGAAAGGCGCCCGTTTGCTGGCACAAATTTTCTCGGTTACAAAAGATAAGGAATTATACAACCTGGCTGAGAAAATTGTTCAGTTTGTGACCAAATATCAAAAAGACAATGGCGCCTGGATATACTCTAAAGGCGATGCAAGGATATGGGTAGATAATTACCACACCGGTTATATTATTGATTGCCTTGACGAATATATTAAACATACTGATGACCACCGCTTTGATAAAAGCCTTAAAAAAGGTGTTAATTATTACAGGCAGAACTTTTTTGTGAATGATGAAATTCCGAAATTTTACGATAAAGAAACTTATCCTGTAGATTGCACTGCTGCAGCACAATCAATACTTTCTCTCGTAAGGTTCGGGCATACTGGTATTGCAGAAAATGTAGCAACATGGATGATGGAAAATATGCAGGCAAAAAACGGAAATTATTACTACAGAAGAAAGAAAAACTCAGTGAACAAAATGACGTTCATGCGATGGGCCAATGCATGGATGTTCGCTGCCAAAGCAAGACTTTTACTTGAGTTAAAAACCAAAGAAAATGAAAATTAAAGATTTTACCTTTCAGGCATACAAACTTTTACTTGAAGAAGGTCTTGGCAGGGGCTATGAAATTACTTCCTATGAAAACTATATCAATAGTAAAACTACTGATGACAAGGTGATTATAATGCGTCATGATGTCGATAGGAAGCCTTGGAATGGGGTAAAAATGGCAAGGATTGAGAAAGACCTTAGAGTCATTGCTTCCTATTATTTTCGGGTGGTCAATGAAAGCTACGATGAACAAGCAATTAAAGAAATTATCGGACTCGGGCACGAATTTGCATATCATTATGAAGATCTGGCACTGGCAAACGGCAACTATGAAAAAGCAATCGAAAACTTCGGCAAAAACCTTGAAAAGCTCAGGCAATTCTATCCCATTGTTACCATGTGTATGCACGGTAGTCCCAAGACCAAATGGAACAACAACATGATCTGGGACAAATATAATTTTCACGATTACGAAATAGTCGCTGATCCTCATTTTGATATCGACTTCAGTAAAGTGTTTTACATCACAGATGCTTCACGGGCATGGAACAAAGAATCCGTAACTGTTCGGGATAAGCCTATATCAGAAATGAAGATAGAAGTGAAAACAATTTTTGATATAATTGATAAGATCCGGTCGGATAAAATGCCTACTCAGATCATGCTCAATATTCACCCTCACAATTGGGCGGAGTCTGATTTGTGCTGGTTGAAAACAAAGTATTACCAGAGTTTAAAAAACATTATTAAGAGAGTACTCATAAAAGTTTGTAGTTAATTCCAATTGTATGCAGTACTTATATGTCTTTGACAGCCAGTAGTTTAAATTGTATTTATATGAGAAAATTAATTAGTGAAAACCGTCTGCCTGTAAAAAAAATCATTCTGATCGGATTGCTGCCTTCCTTTTTAAAAAAACTCGTTTACAAAATGAAAGGCTATAAAATTGGGAATAATGTCTTTTTCAGCCTGGGTAGCATTATCGACGTGAAGGAGAAATGTGAGATCGGCAATAACTGCACATTCGGATTTTTTTCAATAATTACGGGAAATGAATTTGTTATAGGAAAACGCTGTAAAATACGGCCCATGACCATCATCATGTGTCCCAAAACCACTATGGGAAATGATGTGATCATTAGTGAATCTGCCATAATCAGGGCACAGCAACCTTTCCCTGACTCAGAGATTGAGATTGACGATAGGGTACACATTTTTCCGAATTCTATCATTGATCCTTCCAAGCCAATTTACATCGGTAAAGAAACCGCTGTCGGTTTTTCATCCTATATTTTTACTCACGGTGCTTACAAAGACAAACTCAATGGTTATCCGGTAGTATATGGAAAAGTATCGCTGGGAAAGGCTGTCTGGATTCCATGTAATGTGTTTATTATGCCCGGTGTGGAACTTGGCGACGATGTTGTAGTTGGTACAGGTTCCATCGTAACTAAAAGCTTTGAAGCTGGGTCCTTTATAATGGGACAGCCGGCGAAACTCATTAAAACCCGGGAACAGTTTGTCAGAAGCTATACTGATGAACAGAAATTTGACATCCTGAAGGGTATTATGGCTGAATTTGCCGAGCACCTCAGATATTTCAGCAATGCAGAAGTAAGCCCGGTCAATGAGTTGAAATACATAGTCAGTACTAAAGGTAGGTCTACCGCATATGAACTCCACCTTGACAGCAACAGCATTTCAAACCCGGATAAAAATACTGTTTATCTGGTGTTTGGCAATATTTCTGATGAAACCATCCACCTGCTCGAAAAGTACAATACCTCTTGGTTTAGCACCAACAGGCATCAGTGCAGCGAACATCTGACAGAATTGGCCGACAGCCTGAAAAACTACCTCAGACGGTACGGAATATATTTTGAAAGACGGTAAACAATAAAATAATTCTAATTTAGAATTTGAAAAACAAAAAGTTATGCAAAATAATTTGGTAGTAGGCGCTAAAGCCACACACTCAAAAACCATCGGGGAATGTGATGTGTACGGTTATTCAGGAATAACCGGCGATTTTAATCCTTATCATGTAAACGAAGAATATGCTAAAACAACTCGTTTTAAACACAGAGTAGTTCCTGGACCTTTGGTTTTGTCGTTTTGCACCACCGTATTAGGCATGAAAATTCCCGGCCAGCAAACCATCCTCAGGTCAATAGAAGCTAGTTTCCTCTATCCTTGCTACATTGGTGACACTATTACTGTTGAGGCTGAAATCACTAAAATTGAGGGAAATAAAATTACCCTTTGCATGACGTGTGTAAATCAGAACAACGAATTACTCGTTAAAGGCAGTGCATTCACATCAGTACCAAAAGGTTTGTTAAAGTAATGAATATTCTTATTGAATTAAATCATCCTGCTCATTTTCATTTATTTAAAAATGCAGCAACATCATTCTTGGCTAATGGTCATAAAGTTGCTGTTGCCATAAAGGAAAAAGACGTTCTTGCTTATTTGGTAAAATCACTTAATAAAAACATAGAAATCTATGTCAGAAGCACCAAGGAAAAAAAACATGGCTTCATTCACAATGTGATATGGATGCTTCAGAGTGATTATAAATTGTATAAGTTTAGCAGGAAATTCAAACCGGATTTTTTCATGGGGTCTAATTTTTCGACCGCACACGTGGCAAAGCTGTGCAGAAAAACATCATTACTGTGGTCGGAAGATGATGCTAAAGAGGTGCTGAAAATAGCAAGGATAGCATTTCCGTATGCTACATACTTGATTAATCCCGTTTCATGTAATAATTATAAGTGGGATGCTGATTCAATAAAACACGAAAGCTATCATGAACTTGCCTATCTTCACCCATCGCATTTTACACCGGATGTAAGCAGGGTGAAGAACCTTATCATTGATGGTAAACCTTACTTCATTATCCGATTTTCAAGCCTTTCTGCCCATCATGATAAAGGAAAGGGCGGAATAACAAAAGAGCTTGCCGTCAAAATTGTTGAAAAGCTAAAAAACCATGGCAATATTTTTATAACCTCTGAAAGAGAGATCGAACCGGAATTCGAACAGTACAGAATTCAAATTGATCCCAATGATATGCATCATGCCTTGTATTATGCTGACATGTTCATCGGTGACAGCCAAACCATGACGGCTGAATCAGCAGTATTGGGTACCCCAGCACTCAGGTTCAACGACTTTGTAAGAAGGCTGGGATATCTCGAAGAACTGGAATTCCGCTACGACCTGACCTATGGAATACAAACCGAATATCCTGAAAAACTGCTTGCAAAAATCGACGAAATTCTGAACATACCGGACGGAAAGGCTGTTTGGAAACAAAAAAGGAAAAAGCTGCTTGAAGAAAAAATAAATCTGGCAGACTTCATGGTCTGGTTCGTCGAGAACTACCCTGAAAGTGTAGCTATCATGAAAAAAAACCCGGATTATCAGTTTAAATTCAGATAATCTGTTTCATAAGGATTGAATGAGATTATATTGAAAAAAAAATAGTTATAAAAATTCAAATGAAAGTTTTATTTGTTTGTAGTAATAACTTAATTAATGATATAAATCCTATAATCAAAAGCCAGGGACAATCTTTAATTAAACAAGGTATTGATGTTAAGTATTATTCTATTGTTGGAAAAGGCTTAAAAGGTTATTTGAAAAATATTATTCCCTTAAAAAAAGAAATTAACAAAAATAATTATGATTTGATTCACGCCCATTATGCACTTAGCGCCTGGGTTGCCCGACTAACATTTACAAGATTACCTATAGTAGTTTCATTTATGGGATGTGATACTTATGGAGATGTTGATGAAAATGGTAAAAAAATACTAAAAAGCTATTTTGAAATTATTATTGCCAAATTATTACAAGCTTTTATAGCAAAAATAATTGTAAAGTCAAAGAATTTAGAAAAGTACATTTATTTAAAAAAAAAGTGTGAAATTATTCCAAATGGAGTTGATTTTGATAGATTTAATAATTTTCCTCAAAAAAAATTTCGTAAAGATCTCAATTTAAAACAAGATAAGAAATACATATTATTTCTTGGCAATAAAAATGATAAAAGAAAAAATTTTAGCTTAGCAAAACAGGCTTTAAAAAAAATAAATTCATCAGATATAGACCTGATTTCCCCTTATCTTGTCACCCATAATGAAATACCAAAGTACTTAAATGCAGTTGATGTATTATTATTAACTTCATTTCTCGAAGGTTCACCCAATGTAATAAAAGAGGCTATGGCTTGTAATTTGCCAATTGTTTCAACTGATGTTGGTGATGTAAAAGAAATAATATCTGATACAGATGGGTGTTTTTTAACTGGTTTTGACGTAAATGATGTAGTAAAAAAATTACTTCAGGCATTAGATTATAATGGCAGAACAAATGGCCGAAAAAATATTCAGTTTTTAAATGAAAATATAATTGCTGAGAAATTAATTAATGTTTATAAATCTTTAGTTAATTATTGAGTCTGGTCTAAAAATCTAATTCGATTTTAATGAAAAAAATAATATCAATAGTAGGAGCTCGTCCAAACTTTATGAAAGTTGCTCCTCTGCATAAAGCATTTAAAAAATATAAGGATAAAATCAATCATCTTATTTGTCATACCGGTCAACACTTTGATAAAAATATGTCTAAAATATTTTTTGATGAATTAGACCTTCCTAAACCTGACTTTTACCTTGGTGTTGGCACTGGTTCACATGCGGAACAGACTGCCAAAATCATGACCAAGTTTGAAAAGATTGTTCTTCGGGAAAAACCAGATCTGATTATTGTTGTTGGTGATGTAAATTCTACAATTGCCTGTAGCCTCGTTGCAACAAAGCTTAATATTAAAGTAGCACATGTTGAAGCAGGGTTAAGAAGCTTTGACAGGACAATGCCGGAAGAAATTAACAGAGTACTTACAGATGTAATTGCAGATTATCTTTTTGTTACTGAAAAATCAGGTTTGGAAAATCTGAAAAATGAAGGA
>JAIOSH010000053.1 GCA_021107685.1 Bacteroidales bacterium
ATTGTATATATATTATTATCTAATCTTTGTGCAATTGTAACAGCATCCGGATTTTCATTCATGTAAATGTTTAATGCTTTTTTTTGTTGTTCTATTGCAGCCAACTCAAATGTAACTGCATCTTCAAATAAATATTTTTTTGATTCATAAGATAAATCCCCATTAGCTTTAATTCTGCTTTCTATAGCCTGATTGAATAAATAATCGGCTTCTTCTATATAAGATTCAGCTTGCATCAAATCATCAATATCTTTATCTTGAATCTTTAGCTGTTCTATTTTAATATTATTTACCAAATAATCATTTCTATTGGCTATTCCAAAAGCATCAAATACTTCAAGCTGTAAAAGCTGGGCATTTTTTACCTTTTTATCAATAATATCATTTAATTCTTTTTTCTTATTTATATCTTCAATACTATCAACTTCATTTCTTAGTTGATCAATTTCATTCAATTTTTCTGTTAAATGCTGTTCAAGAACTTTTGTAAATGTAAGTTCATTATCAGGCGGTGTTTCAAAATAATCAGGTGTGTCGTCAATTTCTTTAAGTTGTTTAGCTATTGCAAATATTTCTTTAAGATGTACATTTATTGAATCGGATAATTCCTGTAATTCATTTATTTTTTCCTGTAATTTTTCTTTTTCAGTTCTATCATTAGTAAAAGTTGATTTTTGTTTAAGTAATTCTATTTCAGTATTAATTAATTTATTTGATTTTTGCATAAACGCTGCCTTGGCATAAGCAGCTTCAGCATCTAAAACTGAAATTTCTTTTTTTGTTTTATAGTTTTCAATAATAGAAACTGTTTTAGTTTCAAAATAAACACTATTTTCAATAAAAATGTCATTATCTCTGTATTCGTTGATTTCATTATATAACTTTCCTTTGTCAATTAATGCTATATCAATTTCCTGTGATAAAGCAAGCGAGTCGTTTTCTGTCATATTGAGAATTTCATTCGTAATTTCATTTTGAGTTTTAACTGAATAATATTCATTCAGCATTTGTGTGCCTTTCTGATAATTCTTCTGATATAATATTTGCTTTTGGTTAGCTCTTGCTTCAAGTTGTTTTACTTCCCTTAGCAATTTCTTTTTCTTTTTTGGGTTTTTTTTCTTGTCAGCTTTTGCTCTTATCTTATTGGCATCTTCGGTAAGCTCAGTATATTCTTCCTTATTCTTTTCAGCAATTTCAAGGCTTCTGTCAGCTTGTTTCTTTTTAGTTGGATTAAGTTTAGGTATTTCAGATAATACTAATACGGAAATATCCTGTTGATACTTTTGTTCTTTTGCTATTTTTTCCAGTTCATTATATTTTTCTTTTACTTGCTTATACATTCCTGAATTTAGAAGTTTTTCAGTTTGTATAGCAAAGTTATTATCATTTTGTTTTTGTTCAAGAATCGGTTCTATTAAATAAAAAATATTGTAAGCAACAATTGCTTCCCGTGCTAATTTTATTAATTGATTTTGAATTTGTTTTTGTTCTTCACTAAATTCGGCATTTTCTTCTAAAATTAATTCTGTAGATTCATATAATTTTTTATAAAATGATTTATTTTTTTCTTCACATATTACAAGAGCAATATCCGATCTTTTTTTAACCTCATTATATTCATTTTTTATTAAGTCAATATTTTTATTAACATCAGCAATTAATTTATTTTTTTCATCTTCGCTTATAGTATCTTTTGTAATTAATTGCGACTTTACCTGCCCTTCATTAACAATAACTTCCGGAGTAATAATTTTTTCAGATTGTTTCTTTATATCTTTACTCGCAATTTGTTCTGTTGCCCCGTTTTCTTTATAAGTAAAAACATCTTCTTCAAATAAAGATATTTCCATAGTATAATCTTTCAGAGTGTCGGCAGTTTTTATCTCATCTAATATTAAATTATAGAGAATAATTGTAGAATCAACAGAACATGTTGCAGCAATAATTTGAATATTACCTGCATAATTTTTAATCCTTTCAGTTTCATTTTTTTTGATGTTAATTTGTTTGGTTAGTTGTTCACCGATTTGAAAAGCATATTTAGCTTCTGTTTCCAATTTTTCTGCTTCTGCTTTTATATTATTTGCTTTAGAAATTTCTTTTTGTTTAATATTTTCATCAGTAAGATTAACTGCAATCATAAAAGAATCTTCAAATTGCTTATGCTTATTATATGCAAGAATTTTTTTCCTATTGCCAATAGAATTAATCTCATCTTTTTTGCTTTCAAGGTCTTTAAGCAATTGCTTTAAAATATCAGCTTGAATAAACGCACTATCCACCATTTGTTTAGCTTCTTGTCTTTCTTTTAATTTTTTTTCAGCAATTTCGCTTGGCTTTATATCATCTCCCGATGATATTTCAGGTTTTATTACCTGTTCATTATCTGCTATTATTATTAAATCAGCTTTTGCAATATTTTTTTTAGTAATATCCTGTGATGTACTAATATTATCCTGTTTTTGTACAAGTGCAAGATCTTTTTGAACAAATGGTTCATCCGTTAATTTTACTTTATAAACAGTTATAAATTCATTAACACTGTTTCTGTCAGATGAAAAATAAGCATATTCATGAGACGGATCAACAATAAATAAGATATCATCAAAAGGTGAATTTATTTCAGAATCCAGGTTAACCGGTTTACTCCACTTGTTTTCCACTGTATTAAGAACAGATAAAAATATATCATAACCTCCCATTGTATTATGCCCTTTTGAACAAAATAGCAGTATTTTGCCATCAGGCAACATTACAGGATAATCTTCATCATAAGATGTATTAATAATTTTATCAAGTTTTTCCGATTCGTCCCATTCACCATTTGGAAGCTTAAATGATCTGTAAATATCCTTATTGTTTTCCGAATCTTCGCCATAACTCGAAAAATAAATTACCTGTTTATTATCAGATATAAATACAATACTGGTTTCCTGCTTTTTTTGGTCAATTTTTGATTGAAAATTATCAGGTTTTATTAGAAACTTACCACCGAAATTATTAATTGAATAAGAACGATAGAAATTCTCCTTATTTACTTCATTTTTTTCAATTATTTCTTTAATAATATTATTATTTAATAAAGAAATTCCATTTTTGCAGGTTTCAATTTTTCGGTCAATATCAAAGCTTTTATTTACTTTGCCTTTTGCTTTGTATTTTTCATAAGCATTAATTGCTTCTAAAAAATTTAAATTTAAATGATAAGCTAATCCAAAATAATAATAAAGCTCTTTTTCTTCACATGAATTATCCGAAGCAAATTTCAGATATTTTATAAATTTAGTATTATCCCTTCTATCACAACACATAAGACAAACACCATAACGATAATTAAATAATGGCTCTTTTGGATAAACACTAAGTAATTGTGAATATAGCGGGAGGGCTTCCTGAAAATTTTCTATATTAAATAATTTCTTGGCTTTTTTCTTTAAATCATCTTCTGATTTAAAAGTATTTTGTCCGTTAACATTACTTAATAACACTGAAAATAGTAAAAAAACAACGGCAAAGTATTGTGATAATTTTTTCAATATTCTGATTTTTTTAATATTAGACTTAATTCTTTGTACGTAAGATTTATTTAAAAGTTTATCTTTTTTAATAGCTAAATACTTATTAAAGAAGATTCAACAAAAATAATATTATTTTGTATTTTGTTTTTTAAATTTAAATTTTGCTTCTTTTTTTTTCAGCAATCTCTTAATATTTTTTTTGTGAGTTATAGGAACAAAAATTGCAATTGTAATTGAGAGAAGCATTAATGAAAGTATCTTGTTGTTATGTAATAAAAAAATTTCAATAAAAGGAAATGATATTGCAGATATAATTGATGCCAAAGAAACATATTTAAAAATAATTAATACAATCAGAAATACACCTATAACAATTAAAACCGCCCATGGATATAATGCAATACCAATTCCTAAAAGAGCAGCTATACCTTTTCCACCTTTAAACCCGACATAAACAGGGAAAATATGACCAATTACAGCAGCAATAGCCATTATGATTTTAAAATTCACAAATTGATTGTCAGTTAATTGATCAATCCAGAAAAAATTCGTTATATACACAGCAAACCAACCTTTAAATATATCAAAGATTAGTACCGGTATTCCTGCTTTTGCTCCTAAAACCCTTATGGTATTAGTTGCTCCTGCATTTCCGCTACCATGGGTTCTTATATCTAAACCGTAAAATATCCTGCCAATCCATACTGAAGTAGGAATAGAACCAATTAAATAAGCCAATACAGGTGCAATAATTATTTTTAAAATAAACATTAATTAATTATTCAGGATAAGTTATTTATAATAAAAAATAAAAATTTTCAGACAAATTTAGAAAAAATATTTATAATTTTAAGAGAATGAATTTTAAAAAATGAAAATTTAATATGAATGAAAAGGTATATTTATTAATTTTGCAGCTCTTAAAAATTAAAGAATATGTTTGAAGGTTTAAGTGAAAAATTAGAAAAGTCATTCAAGATACTTAAGGGACATGGTCACATTACTGAAATAAATGTTGCAGAAACCCTAAAAGAAGTAAGAAAAGCACTATTGGATGCTGATGTTAGTTATAAGATTGCCAAGCAATTTACCGAACAGGTAAAACAAGAGGCATTAGGTCAGAAAATTTTAACTTCTGTTTCACCGGGACAGTTAATGGTTAAAATTGTACATAATGACCTTGCCAAATTAATGGGAGGCGAAAAAACCGACATTGATTTAAAAGGAAAACCTGCCATAATATTAATTGCAGGTTTGCAAGGTTCAGGTAAAACAACTTTTGCAGCCAAATTAGCTAATTTTCTTAAAACAAAAAAAGGTAAAAACCCTGTATTGGTTGCCTGTGACGTATATAGACCGGCAGCTATTGAACAGTTAAAAGTTCTTGGAGAGCAGATAGAAGTGGAAGTTTACACTGAAGAAGGGAATAAAGAACCTGTTAAGATTGCAAAAAAATCTGTTTCGTATGCAATAGATAAAGGCTATAATGTCGTAATTATTGATACGGCAGGACGACTTGCAATTGATGAAAAGATGATGAACGAAATTTCTGCTATTAAAAATAAAGTCAAACCACAAGAGACCTTGTTTGTAGTTGATTCCATGACAGGTCAGGATGCTGTAAATACAGCAAAAGCATTTAATGACAGCTTGGATTATGAAGGTGTTGTTCTTACAAAATTAGATGGGGATACTCGTGGTGGTGCTGCATTGACAATTCGTTCCATTGTTGATAAGCCAATAAAATTTGTCGGGATAGGGGAGAAAATGGATGCTATTGATGTATTTCATCCTTCCCGAATGGCTGATAGAATTCTTGGAATGGGTGATATTGTATCTTTTGTAGAACGTGCACAGGAGCAATTTGATGAAAATGAGGCAAAAAGACTGCAAAAGAAAATTGCAAAAAACCAATTCAATTTTAATGATTTCCTGAGCCAAATTAAGCATATTAAGAAAATGGGTAATACAAAAGACCTTATTAATATGATACCGGGGATGGGTAAGGCAATTAAAAATATGGATATTGACGATGACGCTTTCCAAGGTATTGAAGCTATAATTTATTCAATGACTCCTGATGAAAGAGAATATCCGAAAATATTGAATGGAAGCCGCAGAAAAAGAATTGCCTTAGGAAGTGGTTCAGAAATTCAGGAAGTGAATCAGTTAATAAAACAATTTGATGAAACTCGTAAAATGATGAAAATGATGACCGGCGGTGGAGGTAAAAATATACTGAAAATGATGAAAAATATGAAAAATATGCCAAAAGGCATGATAAAAAATTAAAGAATAGGTTGAATTACAAAAAAGTTATAAAATGAAAATTATTGATGGTAAAGCAACAGCTTCTGAAATAAAATTAAAAATAGCTAAGGAAGTAGCAGAAATGATTAATAGGGATGAGGATGCCCCTCATCTTGCGGCTGTTTTAGTTGGCGATGACCCTGCAAGCCATACTTATGTTAATAATAAGGAAAAATCTTGTAAAGAAGTTGGGTTTATATCTTCCATATATAAACACCCAGCTTCAATAAGTGAAAAAGAATTGCTTAAAGTTGTCGATTTTATTAATAATGATGATGATATTGACGGTTTGATTGTTCAATTGCCTTTACCTAAACATATTTCAGTTAATAAAGTTATTGAAAGTATTAATCCTGCAAAGGATGTAGATGGCTTTCACCCTGTTAATATTGGTAAAATGGTATTAAATCTTCCAACATATTTACCTGCTACTCCTTTTGGAATTTTACAATTATTTGATCGTTATAAAATAGAAACAGAAGCTAAAAATTGTGTTGTATTAGGAAGAAGCCACATTGTCGGTTCTCCTATAAGTATTTTATTATCTCGTAAAGCTTATCCCGGAAATTGTACGGTAACAGTATGCCACAGTAAAACCCGCAATTTAAAAGAAATTTGTTCTAATGCTGATATTTTAATTGCTGCAATTGGTCAACCCGGGTTTGTTAGTGCAGATATGGTGAAAAAAGATGCTGTGGTTATTGATGTTGGTATTCATAGAGTTAAATCTTCAAAAACCAAATCAGGCTTTAGATTAATTGGAGATGTTAAGTTTGATGAAGTTTCTAAAAAATGCAGTTATATAAGTCCTGTGCCTGGTGGTGTTGGTCCTATGACTATTGTTTCATTATTAAGCAATACTTTAAAAGCCTTTAAAAAAGAAGTATATCATTAATCAATAAAATTTTTATCTACTAAAAAAAATATAATGTTAAGAAGATTACATGTTAAAAAATCAAATTTTTTCCAATATATCTTATTTTTTATTTTCTCCTTTATAATAATTATACACTTTTTAGCTTTTGATAATTCTATTACAAAACAAAAATTTTGTTCCAATCAATATGTCCAGTCAGATTCTGTTATAAATTCTGATTTTATTACTCCTGATGATTTTTTTTTATTATTTCCACAACTGATTAATGAAAGTTCAGGAATAATACTTTTTAATGGTGGATTATGGACTCATAATGATAGAGGTGGCAAACCTGAAATTTATAAAATTGATACAATATCAGGAAAAATAATACAAACAATAAAGTTGAAAAATGCTAATAACCATGACTGGGAAGATATTACACAGGATGCTGATAATATTTATATTGGAGATTTTGGAAACAACCGCGGGGATCGTAAGGATTTAAAAATATATAAAATTTCAAAAGATCAGATACCTGCTAATAATGATAATGCTGAAATAAATGCTTCTGTGATTAAATTCGTTTATAATGACCAGGAAAATTTCATTAAAAAATCTCATAATCATAATTTTGATTGCGAGGCTATGATATGTTATAATGACAGTTTATTCCTTTTTACAAAAAACTGGAAAAATCACAAGACAAAGTTATATGCTTTGCCTGTAATTCCCGGTGATTATAAAATATCACATAGAGATTCATATAATATTAATGGTTTGGTAACAGGTGCAGATATAAATTTATTTACAAAAAAAATAGCTTTAATAGGTTATATTAATTATGTGCCTTTTATTTGTATTTTATCAAACTTTGAAAAAAACATTTTTTTTAAAGGGGATAAAATCAGATATGATCTTTCATCAATTACAAATGCTCAAACTGAAGGAATTACTTATATTTCA
>JAIOSH010000458.1 GCA_021107685.1 Bacteroidales bacterium
ATCTTTTCCAATCGAAAGAAAACAAAACTTAAAGAAGATGCTATAAAAGTAATCAAATTATTATATACCCCAGCACCTCAAAATATTATTTAGCCTCCTTTTGGGATAAACTTGATTGAAAGCAATATATATTATATCTTTGTGGTTTTTTGAATTTAACTTGAATTAATTAAAATTCCCAAAAATTATGACTGAATTTAAAAAAAATAGAACTAATGTGAGTTCAGAAGATATTAAAGAACTGATAAATAAATTAACTGATAATAATGGAATGGTTCGTCAGCAGGCAAGAGAAACATTGGTAAGTATGGATAATAAAGTTACACAAGATATTATTAATATTTTACAAACATCAAACTATAGATTAAAATGGGAAGCAGTAAAAACTCTTGAACAAATAGCTGATCCTGACAGCATCCCTGCTTTTATCGAATTACTTGATGATGAAACTAGTGAAATTCGATGGATGGCTGCTAAAGGTCTTATTAAAACCGGTTCTCTATCTGTTAAGCCTATTTTAAATAAATTATTAGACAAAGCAGATATTATATTTATTCAGGGAGCACATCATGTTCTTAATAAAATTGATGATAAAGAAATTAAAATATTACTTAAACCATTAATTAATGCTCTTTCTAATAAAGATTTTGTAGCTGAAAGAATATCTTTGGAAGCAAAAAAAACTTTAAGGCTTTTTAAATAACTTTTAAATAGAATCAAAAATGAAATCATACAGAAAAGAACTTTGGTATAATACTCCAACAAGACGACAACTTATTAATATAACACCGGAAGTGGAAAGCTGTTTAATAGAAAGTGGAATAAAGGAAGGACTTTGCCTTGTAAATGCAATGCATATTACTTCGAGTGTTTTTATAAATGATGATGAAAGCGGTTTGCACTATGATTATGAAGTATGGCTTGAGAAATTAGCCCCAGAGAAACCTTACTCCCAATATCATCATAATGGTTATGAGGACAATGCCGATGCCCACCTGAAACGTACAATTATGGGCAGGGAAGTTGTTGTTGCTATTACTGACGGCAGATTGGATTTCGGACCATGGGAGCAAATATTTTACGGTGAATTTGACGGTAAAAGACGAAAAAGAGTCCTGGTGAAAATCATCGGTGATTGATGATATTAAAGTAAAAAAGATTAATTATAAAGCTGTTGTCATTTTTTTAAAATAAAATATAATCTTTTTTTCATTATTGTATAATATTTTGTAAAATTGCACTCTGTTTTCAAAATCAGAATTAATAATCCAGATGATTTATAAAAAGATAAATTTAAAGCTAATATATTTTATCGGTATTTTATCCATTTGTTCCATATTTAATTTTAATGTTACTATCGCATCTAATACTAATAGCCATAATGATCTGAAATATGATGAGGAAATAATTACAGATGAAGAGTTCAATGCAGGTAAAATAATTGTTGAGCATATAATTGATGCTCATGAATGGCATATTGCTGATATTGGTCATACTCACATTTCAATACCATTACCGGTTATTTTATTGTATAATGGTAAATTAGATGTTTTTTGCTCAAGTAAATTTCATCACAGACATAGCTCATATAAAGGTTATAAAATAGAAACAGAAGGAGAAAACAAAGGAAAAATTGTTCGCGTAATTGGCGAAAGTATGGAAACGGATAAAAAGGCTAAATTACCTTTGGATTTATCGATTACAAAAAATGTTCTGGCATTATTTATCAGTATGTTTTTAATTTGCTGGATATTTATTTCAATAGCAAGGACGTATAAAAAAAGAAAAGGAATGGCACCGAAAGGTTTGCAATCATTTTTGGAACCATTAATACTTTTTATCAGGGATGATGTTGCAATACCCTCAATAGGAGAAAAAAAGTATGAAAGATACATGCCTTTTTTACTTACTTTATTTTTTTTTATTTTATTTAATAATTTATTAGGATTAGTTCCTTTTTTCCCGGGAGGGGCAAATATAACCGGCAATCTTGCTATTACAGGGGTTCTTGCATTATTTACATTTATTATTATTACATTCAGTGGAAATAAAAATTACTGGGTACATATTTTTAACACACCTGGCGTGCCGTGGTGGATGAAGATACCTGTTCCTTTAATGCCAATTGTTGAAATAATGGGTGTTTTTACAAAACCGTTTGTATTAATGATTCGTTTATTTGCAAATATAACAGCAGGTCATATAATTACGTTGGGTTTTATCAGTTTGATCTTTATTTTTGGTGAAGTTCATGTAGGGCTTGGCTTAGGTGTTTCAGTAGTTTCTGTTGCTTTTGGAATTTTTATGACTATACTTGAGTTATTAGTTGCATTTATTCAGGCTTATGTTTTTACTCTTTTGTCTGCTTTATATTTTGGTATGGCAACAGAAGAGCATCATTAATAGTAACCTTTTTAATAACTAAATATATATAATTATGTCAATTTTAACAATTTTATTACAGGTAGCTACTGATTTAGCACCATTTGCAAAAATGGGAGCCGGATTAGGAGCAGGCGTTGCAGCTATAGCTGCAGGAATGGGCATTGGCCAGATAGGTCGTAGTGCTGTTGAATCTATTGCACGCCAACCTGAAGCTGCAGGCGACATCAGATCAAATATGATAGTTGCTGCTGCTCTTATTGAAGGTGTTGCTTTTTTTGCTATTGTTGTTTGTTTGCTTATTGTTTTTTTATAACAGCAAACCGATTTATCCTTTACATCTTAACGGTTGGTTAAGATGTAAAGGTTTTGTATCAGAATGTTTTTGAAAAATTTATTTAGGAATAATTTAAATCTCATAATATGGAATTAGTACAACCGGGTATAGGTTTATTATTTTGGATGACCTTTTCTTTTGCAATAGTAATGTTGATATTAAAAAAGTATGCATGGAAACCCATAATGAAAGGTTTAAAAGAAAGAGAAAATTCTATTGATGAGGCTTTACATGCAGCAGATAAAGCTAAAGAGGAAATGAAGCAGTTGAAATTTTCTAATAAACAATTACTTAAAGAGGCAAAAGAAGAAAGAGACGCTATTTTGCGGAATGCCCGTAAAGTAAGAGATGCAATTGTTGATGAAGCAAAATTGAAAGCTAATGAGGAAGCAAACAGGATAGTTGAAAGAGCAAAAGATAGTATTCAATATGAAAAAATGGCAGCAGTTACAGACCTTAAAAATCAATTAGCTTCTTTATCAATTGAAATAGCTGAAAAGATTTTAAAAGAGGAATTATCTGCAAAAGATAAACAAAAAGATTTTATAAAAAAAATGATAGATGAAATTCAGTTTAATTAATTAGTTTTTTAACTCAGGTTTTTTACGGAAATGAAATTATTATTGTCTCCAACTCATTAACCTAATATTCTAAATGAAAGAAACAAGAATAGCAAAAAGATATGCAAAAGCTTTATTTGATTTTTCTCTTGAACATAAAGTTCCTGAAAAAATTATTGATGATATGAAACTTATATATAGCGTTTGCAAATTAAATAAAGATTTTATTTTACTATTAAGGAGTCCGATAATTAAATCTGATAAGAAACAGAATATTATTAATGAAATTTTCAAAAAACATATACATAAGGTTACATTAACTTATTTACTTATTATTACACGAAAAGGCAGGGAAGGATTTATTAAAGATATTGCAGAACAATTTATAATTCTTTATAAAAAATACAAAGGAATAATTACTGCACATCTTACAACTGCTGAAGCAATTGATTTAAGTATCAGAAATCAAATTATAGGTTTATTAAAAAAACAAACGAAAGCTGACATTGAATTAATTGAAGAAATTAAGAAAGAATTAATTGGAGGATTTGTATTGTTATTTGATGACAATCAATATGATGCAAGTATAATGAAACAGATTAAAAAACTTCAAAAAGAATTTGATATTAATTTATATATTAAAGGTTTTTAAATGTCTGAATTTATGTCAGATACAATCAAAATATTAAAGAGCTAAAAAATTTAAATTATGGCAGAAATCAAGCCCGCTGAAGTATCGGCTATTTTACGGCAACAATTAGCAGGTTTCAAAGAAGAAACCGAACTAGAAGAAATAGGAACTGTTTTACAGGTAGGAGACGGAATTGCCCGAATATATGGATTAACTAATGCTCAATCAGGTGAGTTGATCGAATTTGAAAAAACCGATGTAAAAGCAATAGTATTAAATCTTGAAGAAGACAATGTTGGAGTAGTTTTATTAGGTGAATCCAATGAAATTCAGGAAGGAGATATTGTTAAAAGAACCGGCAGAATTGCCTCAATAGATGTAGGCGAAGGGATGCTGGGTCGTGTTATTAATACATTAGGCGAGCCTATTGACGGAAAAGGTGAAATTGGAGGAAAAAAATACGAAATGTCACTTGAAAGAAAGGCTCCTGGAGTTATTTACAGGCAACCCGTTAATGAACCATTACAAACAGGCATTAAACCGATAGATGCAATGATACCTGTCGGGAGAGGACAACGTGAACTTATAATTGGGGACAGGCAGACAGGAAAAACAGCAATAGCCATAGATACTATTATAAACCAAAAAGAATTTTATGATAAAGGAGAACCTGTTTATTGTGTTTATGTTGCGGTGGGACAAAAAGGTTCATCAGTGGCAAATATTGTAAAAATTTTAGAAGATAAAGGAGCAATGCCATATACTATTGTAGTAACAGCCACAGCTTCTGATCCGGCAGCAATGCAATTTTATGCTCCTTTTGCAGGTGCTGCTATTGGTGAATTTTTCAGAGATACAGGAAGACCGGCTTTACTTGTTTATGACGACCTGTCAAAGCAAGCAGTAGCTTATCGTGAAGTTTCACTGTTATTAAGAAGACCTCCGGGACGTGAAGCATACCCCGGGGATGTATTTTATCTTCATTCTCGTTTGTTGGAAAGAGCAGCTAAAATTATTGAGTCTGATAAAATAGCAACTAATATGAATGATCTGCCTGCATCAATAAAACATATTGTTAAAGGTGGTGGTTCTTTAACTGCTTTACCGATCATTGAAACACAAGCAGGTGATGTTTCAGCCTATATTCCAACTAATGTTATTTCAATTACCGATGGACAGATATTCCTTGAAACCAATTTATTTAATGCAGGTATCCGACCAGCTATTAATGTAGGTATTTCAGTTTCAAGAGTCGGAGGTAATGCACAAATCAAAGCAATGAAAAAAATTGCAGGCACATTAAAATTAGACCAGGCTCAATTCCGCGAATTAGAAGCTTTTTCCAAATTCGGCTCTGACCTTGATGCAGCTACTATGGCTATTCTGAATAAAGGAAGAAGAAATGTTGAAATACTTAAGCAACCACAATATAGCCCGATGCCTGTTGAAAAGCAAATTGCAATAATATTCTGCGGAACTAAAGGTTTATTGCAAAATATACCGGTTAAGAGCGTTAGAGATTTTGAAGATGAATACCTGCATTATCTTGAACTTCATCATCAGGATGTTTTAAATATTTTAAAAGAAGGAAAATTAACTGATGAAGTATTAAAAATTATGGAAAAAACTGCTAAGGAACTTTCAAAGAAATATGAAAAATAG
>JAIOSH010000213.1 GCA_021107685.1 Bacteroidales bacterium
AGCAAAGCCTTCTCCTTCCAAAAAAAAAGTTTTTCGTTCATACCTTAGTGATGAATCCATTTGATAATATTCTACAGGAACGCCATATAATTCAACTGCTATTTTATTTTTTGCAAAAGGAAAATATAATTTGGAAAAAAGATTATAAGTATTATCTCCTTTCATAAAATGGTATTCAGTGCTTATTTCAAATTCAATTTCATCATTAAGCAAACCATTTCTGATTTCAGGAACAGGCAATGCATTTGGACCCATATATTTTGGTGACATAATAATATATCTGCTCCAATGTGTTATGCCGTCCCAATTCCGGTTCGGATCATCTTCAATAGAAGGATCATTCTGTGAAATTGCATTATTAAAAAATAGAATTAACAAAAGAATTATTAATGAATTTCTATAAAGAATTCTTTTTATATTTGTTTGTATCATTGTGCTACGCTATGAGATATTGTTTTTTTCTAACAAAAACCTGTTATAAAAATAAAGAGCTATTACTGAAATAAGTCCGATACATGAAAAAACAATCCATATTTTTGAAGGATTATATGTATCCCAAAGCATTTGTGTTAATTGATTTTTATCAATACCAATCAATAGACATGCTCTATCTATATAATCATTTTGTGTAAAATTATCTGAAATTTCAGGAATACTTAAGCCTCTTTTTGCAATCTCTGTTTTCAGAAGTGTGATTTTATCAGACAAAGCACCGTAAACATTTCCGGAAAGTATTCCTGCAAAAAAGTTTCCAGCCGACATAGGCAAAAAATAACAACCCATATATAATGCGACTTTATCTTTAGGAGCAATTTTGCCGATATATTCCAGTATTTTAGGCGAGCTTGCCATTTCTCCAATAGCAAAGACAAGAAGAGAAAGGAAAAGATAAAATCCATTTTGTGTAATAAACCACAAACCTATGCCTATTGAAGAAATAAGTATTCCCGACATCATAGCATTAAGCGGCTTGAATTTCATAATCATCGTAGAAATTAATACCTGGAATATCACAATATATAAAGCATCAATATTTGTCAGCATTTCAGGTGCAATTGTTCCTTGTTCGGTACCTATTGCAGCAGCTAGCTTAGGAGAAATATTTGCAAGAGCATTATAAATCACACTTGTATCAACCCATTGGTCAATAAAAACAGGTAAAGTATAGAACAACTGGTTATACATTGTCCAGAAACCTATTATGATGATAAGAAATATTAATAGTTTAATATCCTTTAGTGCCGACCAGATATTTTTAAAAATTATAATGACTGATTTGCCTAATGGTTCCTTTTTCTTTTCTGTTTGAGGTTCTTTATAAAAAAATAATAATAAAATAAAATTAATTCCAATAATAAGGGCAGCCATAATAAATACATAATCCCATGATATAACTCTTAATTTTGCTGCAAAAACAGGACCTATAAAAGCCCCGATATTTACTATCATATAAAAAATTCCGAAACCAATGGATGAAGTTTCATTATTAGTGGTTTTAGCAATTGTTGCTGAAATAACAGGTTTAAAAAGTGCAGCCCCGATGGCAATATAAAGAAATACTATCCATATTAAGGCATAATCAGTAAAATAACCCATCATCAGATAACCCGTTGAAAGGATAGCATAAGAAATTATTAAAACTTTTTTATATCCATATTTATCAGCTATTGCACCGGTTATAACAGGTAGAAAATATAAAAGTCCTACAACTGTTCCCATTAAATAACCTTTTTGTTCCTGTGAAAAACCTAAAGCACCCGTATCTTTTGAATTGGTAAGATAAAGAGCCAGCACCATGAAAAATCCATACCATGCCCAGCGTTCAAACAATTCCATTGCATTTGCAATCCAGAAAGTTTTAGGAAATTTTTTTATAAGCATAATTAAATAATTAATTGGGATATTTTCCAAATACTTTATTAAACCAGCGATGTACTCTATGAATTGATACTACAGGTTCGGCAAACATCAGGATACATTCCTTATAAATACAATTGATATTGCTCTTACTTGCAATAGAAATTGCTTCTTTACTTTCTGCTCCCTGCTGCAACCAGATATGCATTATATTTTTATTTATAGCCTTTTTTATAATTTGTTCAGTAATGTCAGGTTTTGTATTAATTACAAGTCCCGTAACATTATCAGGCAAAGAGGCAATATCATTATAGCATTTTTCTCCTTTATATTCTTCCATATTCGGATTAACAGGAAAAACCTTAAATCCTTTTTTCTTTAGTTCCTTGTAAATTGTATTGCCAAACTTATGTTTTTTTCTTGAAACACCGGCAATTGCGATATTTTTTTGCAAAAAAAAATCATTAATGGATTTTAATGTTGTCATAGGATTATAATTTGATTAATAATACTATTCAATAATTTTAATGGTATCACAAATTGTGATACCACAAAAATAATAGAAAATTCTTTTCAATCTTGAGTACTGAAATATTTCTTGTCGTCTGTATAAAATTAAATAATTTTTATTCGATTTTAGACCTTATATCAAATATACCTTGCTCATAAAAGTAGTCTGTCTAAAAAGTCTTTGTTTTATAAAAAACATCGCTTAAAAATTAGACTTTCTGAGCAATAATCAAAATTTAATTTCTTAAGATATTATAAATAAACATTCGGCAGAACGCATCAAAATTTGTATTATGCGATTCAGTTAATAGTATAGATCCCGAAGCAATTTCGTATCAAGTTGCAATGACCTTTAAACGAGCTACAAGCCTTATCAAACCTACTATTCCGGCAATTTCTTATACGCATTATCATCAGTTGCTTATTTTTTTCTGTCCACCGAGATAAAAGCTAAATTGAAACGGCAAACTTTCGGAAATCTTTGTCAGTCTTATATTTTTTTATATTTTGTTGTGTTAAATTAATTCATTCTTAAAGCTAATCCAAACCTGAAAATAAGTCCACTTTTTAGTTGCTCTCCAACCAC
>JAIOSH010000461.1 GCA_021107685.1 Bacteroidales bacterium
AACGGGTAAAAAATTCCAAATGGAAAAATTATCCCGGTTACGGACTTGCACGAAAAGGGCATATTGCATTACAAGACCATGGCAGCGTTGTAAAGTTCAGAAATATAAAAATCAGGGATTTGACTGATTACGGGAAGCCTATATTCAATGGAGAGAACTTAGATGGATGGAAAATTCATGGAACGGAAAAATGGTATGTGGAAAATGATAATCTGGTTTGCGAAAGCGGAAAAGAAAAGAAATATGGTTATCTTGCAACTAACGATTCATACAAAAATTTTATCCTTCGTCTTGAATTTAAACAGGAAGCAGATGGCAACAGTGGGGTATTTTTCAGATCAACACTTGACGGAATAAAAATAAGCGGATGGCAAGTGGAAGTTGCACCCAAAGGAAATGACACAGGCGGGATATATGAATCGTATGGCAGGGGATGGCTCGCACAAATCCCGGAAGAAAAAGAAAATATCCTTAAGCCCGGTGAATGGAATAATTTGGTAATTCTTGTCAAAGGTGATAGGGTTATGACATGGCTTAATAATGAGTTAATGACCGACTTACATGATGATAAAATTGGAGAAGCAAAGGGTGTATTAGCCTTACAAATTCATGACGGAGGCGGCATTAAGGTAAGATGGAGAAATATTTTTGTCAAAGAATTGTAATTTATTTGAGATTTAATAACACAGAAATATGCCGATATATTCTTGGAACGTAATAATAGAACAGCTTATAACGAATAACTTATAACATATAACAAACTGAGACAAGTATAGACAAAAAAATATTATTTTCATGAAGTCAATTAAATGCATCACATATTCAACAACACAACTCTTCTGGCTCGTTGCTCTAAGGATTTTAATAGGATGGTACTTTTTGTATGAAGGAATGGTCAAACTGACAAATCCTAACTGGTCAGGTGTTGGTTATCTTTTGGATTCCGAAGGATTTTTAAAGGAATTTTATCTATCTCTTGCAAGCAATCCCTTTATTCTAAAAACAGTTGACTTCCTGAACATCTGGGGATTAATAGCTATCGGACTCGGATTGGTATTAGGTGCTTTTTCAAGAATAGCTATTATTGCAGGAATTATTCTTATGGGGCTTTATTACTTTTCACACCCGCCATTTATAGGATTAAAGTATTCACTGCCAATGGAGGGAAGTTATTTGTTCGTAAATAAAATTCTTATTGAACTGGCAGCTTTGGTTGTGTTATTTGTATTCCCGACCAGTAAAGAGATTGGTCTGGACAGATTCATATTTTCGCGTAAAAAGAAATAAATTCAGATGATAATTAAAAAAAATGGAAAACAATAAAGAAAATAATACAAACCGGAAATCCTCTGAAAGTAAAAAGATCAAAAGGAGAGAAGTAATTAAGGGGCTTGCAACCATACCTGTGCTTGGTGCTTTTGTTTACGGATGGTATAAAAAGCAAAAATTTGATCGGTTATTAAAGCAGGCAATACAAGAAGACATTAATTTAGATGCTGTTAATCCGCTTATAAACAAAAACATCTCCAATAAAAAGCAGATACGTATAGGAATTATCGGCTGTGGTAGTCGCGGAAGTGACCTTTTAAAAGCAGCAGGTTTTATTCATCCCGAAAACATTGATAGCTGGAAAGAAGATGCACTAAAGAATAAAGCAGACAAACGTTATCATGATTACCTTGAACAGGAAGACCTTAATTTGGTTGTTAATGGTGTTTGCGATGTTTTTGATGTCAATGCCGAAAAAGGACGTGAAGCTGCCTCCAATTTAAACAGGGAAGGTTCAGGTGGTAAAATGGGTACTAAACCGAGAAGATACGGAACATACAAAGAACTTCTTGCTGCCGGCGACATTGATGCCGTGATCATTGCCAGTCCTGACCACTGGCATGGAACCATGACTATTGAAGCAGCAAAATCAGGAAAACATGTTTACAGCGAAAAACCAATGACATGGACCGTTCCCGAAACTTACAAAGTGGTTAAAGCTGTTAAGGAAAATAATATTGTTTTTCAGCTTGGGCATCAAAATCGTCAGAACGAAAGTTATTTCAAAGCAAAAGAAGCTATCAAAAAAAATATCCTTGGCAAGATAAACTTAATTGAGGTAACCACTAACAGGAACTCCCCAAATGGAGCCTGGGTTTACGATATTCCTGAAGAAGCCGGCCCAGGCAATATTGACTGGAAACAGTTTATTGGTCCTGCTCCATATCATGATTTTAGTTTAGAAAGATTTTTCCGGTGGCGTTGCTGGTGGGATTACAGCACAGGACTTTCCGGTGATCTGTTCACACATGAATATGATGCCATGAACCAGATACTTGGCTTGGGCATTCCTGATTCTGCAGTTTCATCCGGTGGAATATACTATTTCAAGGATGGCAGAACTGTTCCTGATGTCCTTCAAATGGTTTTTGAATATCCCAACAGGAATTTTTCGTTGGTATACAGTGCCTCTCTGGCAAGCAACAAGAAGAGAGGAAGAGTGATCATGGGCCATGATGCATATATGGAAGTAGGTAAAGACCTTAAAATATATGTTGATACCGGCTCAACAAAATACAAGAAAAAGTTAGACGAAGGAATTATTGATCCTTCCCTCCCTATGTATTCTTTTACACCGGGCATGAAACAGGTTGATGCCATTACCTCGCCTACTGAACAATATTTTGCCGGACGGGGATTACTCTATACATACAGAGGAGGAAAGCGAGTGAATACAACACACCTGCATATTAAAGAATGGATAGATTGTATTCGTGACGGAACACAGCCAAGTTGTAATATCGACATGGGATTTGAAGAAGCAATGACAGCCCACATGGGTACGATAGCTTACAGGGAAAACAGGAAAGTATTCTGGGATTCTGATAAGCAGGAAATAGTTTAATATGAGTATGAAGCATGAAGTATAAATTATAAATATGTATAAGAAATGATCACGAGAAGAACATTCGTAAAAGGCATTTCTGCAACAGTAGCAGCAAGTATGGTGCTTCCGTTGAAGCTATCAGCATTTACACCAAAGAAAATCATAGGTATTCAACTCTATACATTACGAAATCAGGTTAAAGATGATTTTACAGGTACTTTGCAAAAAATAGCTGCAATTGGCTATAATGCCATTGAAGCCGCCGGGTATGCTAACGGGAAATTTTATGGATATCCTCCAAAAGAGTACAAAAAATTTATTGAGGATATTGGATTAATACCCCAAAGTAGTCATACTGCAGTCAGTATAGAAAATATTGATAAAGTGATTGAAGATACTCTTGAAGCCGGCATGTCTTACCTTGTTTTGCCTTATTTATCGGAGGATAAAAGAAGAACCATTGGTGAATATAAAAAAACTGCTGAGGAATTTAATAAAATCGGGGAAAGGTGTAAAAATTCCGGATTACAGTTTGCGTATCATAATCATGCTTTTGAATTTGAAAAAATGGATGGAATAATACCTTATGACATTTTGTTGGAGCAGACAGACCAGGAATTTGTTACAATGCAGCTCGATCTGTATTGGATGGTTTTTGGCGGATATGAGCCTATTGACTATTTCGGTAAATATCCGGGCAGATTCGGGCTTTGGCATGTTAAAGATATGGACAATACTGAAGAACGCGAGTCAACAGAGATAGGAAAAGGAGTAATTGATTTTAAAAAAATTTTTGCAGCTAAGAAAAAAGCCGGTATGAAATATTTTTACCTTGAGCAGGAATCTTTTAAAATTCCACCATTTGAGAGTATTGCAATCAGTTATAATTATTTGAATAATCTCCAATAACTTATAACACAACTAACTGATTAATACGAAGAAAAATGAACAAAACTGAAAATATCATAAATACCGGAATCATCGGTTTCGGGCTTTCCGGCAAAGTATTTCATGCACCTTTTCTGCATACTCATCCC
>JAIOSH010000204.1 GCA_021107685.1 Bacteroidales bacterium
AAAAAGATAGCCACCAAGTCAGAAAGACTCAAAGAAACACAAAGAGGAAAATCTCCGCCATAATTAATTTTTTTATTATTTATATATCATGTTGAATAACAATTTTATAACAATCAATAAACAATAAACAATAATCAATAGAAAATCGCTAATCCTTCAGGACGAGATTAAATTTGCCGGATCATGATTTTTTATATAGTAAATTTAAACGAAAATTAATACTTTTTTTTTCACTTTCCAAAAATAATATTTTATTACCAAAAATATCCTTCCCATTAAACCAAAAAACCCCACAAGATTTCCTTAATCCTATGGAGTTTTTTTAACCCTATTAGCTATAAGCGGCTTAGGAATTATTCAGACTAAACTGTTTTACTTCTCCTTTTTTTCAATCTTACCCAAATGGTTCATCCCGTGAATATTCATAGAACCTGCAAGCTTAGCCATACTGTTCAGATCAATAATGCCTGAAAGATTCATCAAAACAGTTTCATCATCACCATTAGCAATCATTATTAATTCACTGATAATTTCTTTTTCATGTTTAACATAAAATTTGACAACCATATCATTTTCTCTGATAATCATAAGCTCCTTGTATTCTTTAAAAGGAACCGTATTAATAATATCATTATAAAAACTTGTTCTTTTTTTAGAATTTGGTTCTTCGGGTGTATATGATAATAATTTTAATCCTTCCAATTGACTTATTGCTTTCTGAAATTCTTCAAAACCCTCATCATCACTTTCTATTGTAGTAAAAAGACCAAATAATTGCTGTGATACATCAACTGAAGTAAATCCCTCTTCCCCTGTATATTTTTCAAATAATTTTTCAACAGGGCTATTCTGAGCATTTATTAATATTGGAAATGCAAAAATTACTATTAATATTATTATTGATTTTTTCATTTTATTATAATTTAAATTATTGTATATTAAATATTTATTTGTCTTGTATTTTATCAATTTTCTCCAAATCTTTTATTCCTTCAATATTCATTGTCTTTGATAATTTGGAAATAGTTTTCAGATCAATATCTCCCTGAATACTAATTAAGGCATTTTCACCTTTACCACCTGATATCATAAGCAATTCCCTGATTTTGCCTTTTTTCTTCCTGATCAGGAATTTTACATCCTGGTCTTTTTTCTTTACTATCATTAATTCTTCGTATTCTGACCCGGGAAATGTTTCCATAATTTCTTTATAAAAATTAACATTAACATTAATATTATCAGAATCATCTTCTGTTGAAAGGATTTTAATACAATTCAAATTTTTAACGAGATCAATAAAACCACTTTCGTCTTCTTCGGTTTCAACATTTGCAAAAAGACTGAACATGTGTTGTGTTATATACACAGAAGTAAAACCATCTTTACCTGAATATTTGTCAAATAATTCATCGGCAGGGCTTTCCTGCGATTTAAGCATTATAGGAAAAAACAATAATACTATTAAAACAATTTTAAAATTTACATTTTTCATAATTTTTAATTTTTATTTGTTATTAATTTTTGTGATTCATTAAATATTGATAATTTATTTAGATTTTTAATACCTGTTTCAAAAACCGTAATAGAATTTAATTCTTTCATTCCCGAATTAAATTGGGATAACTTTTTTAAATCCTTTGTTCCCATATTAAAATTACTTGAAATCATGCATAATGCCTTTTTAGTTTCAGCATAAGCTAATTGAGGGTCATTATATGTATCGGCAAATTGTATCTTATGTTTGCTATTAAATAGATTCTTATTTTTAAACTGAAAAAATAAACCTATTAGTAATAAAATACACGCAGCAACACTTGTAATTAAGTATAATTTAATTCGTCTGGGCTTATTATTAGTAATAGTTTGATCTTTATTTATTTTATCTAATATTTTTTTATCAAAATTTTCATCGGGAAGTTTTTCCGTATGAGACTCTGAAAAATATTTAAATATATTTTTGTACATTTTAAGATGCACAGGAATATTTTCCTTTAAGAAATAAAGCCTTAATTCATTTTCTTCTGCCAAAGATGTCTCCCCATTAAAATATTTTTCTATTAACAACTCAATTCTTTGCAAATTCATAATTATTTGTTTTAATTAAAACTTCCCGCACTTTTTTTCTTGCCCTTGATAAATTAACCCTGATTGTATTTAATCTTAATTCCATAATTTCTGCTATTTCATCAAATTCATATCCTTCAATATCACGCAAATGTATAATCATCTTTTGTTGCTCAGGTAAAGTTTCTATAATTTGATGAACTTTATTAATTGTATCATTCATCTCAGTCTGATTATAAGGTGTTAAGTTATTTGTTGATATTAAAGGATTTTTTAACTCAACCGTCTTACTACTCTTTGATTTCAATTTGTCCAAACATAAATTTTTTGTAATTATCATTGCAAATGCTTCAATGCTTTTGTATTCCTTTAATATTTCCTTTTTAGACCATAATCTTAATAAGACTTCCTGAACCGTATCTTCGGCTTCAACAGTATTATTAAGCAATTTTTTTGCAAAACGATATAATTTATGCTTAACAGGAAACACTTTTATTTTAAAATCCTCAAGAGTCATTTATCAAAGAGACGAATTAATTAAAAAAATATTACACTTAAGCTGAAAAATTTAGGATTTTTCAGGAATATTAAGCAATTTGTAGCTAATCTGTATTAAACTAACAATAAAAATTTCTTAACAAATATTATTATTGTGAAATAAGGGGAATAGGGAAATAAAGTCAAAATATCAAATGACAAATAATATAAGTAGAG
>JAIOSH010000069.1 GCA_021107685.1 Bacteroidales bacterium
GCCCCTTCGTTTGAAACCATACATGCACCAACCGGATTGTTCGGAGTGCAAGCTTTATCGAACAATTTACAATCTTTCGGGTTTTTTAAACCTTTTAATATATCGCCGCAAATACATCCTTTGTCTTCAATAGTTGGTTCAACTTCCACTTCTATTTTTTTTTCAGCATCAAAATTGCTGTATTTTTCTCTAATTTTTAATCCGCTTTCAGGTAAAACTCCCAGACCACGCCACCAATCATCTCTTAATTCAAACACTTCATTCATAATTTTTTGAGCTTTGATGTTGCCTTCGGGTTTTACAGCCCTTTTATATTCAATTTCAACTTTGGGACTGTTGGTTTCAAATTGTTTTACCAGCATAAAAATTGATTTCAACATATCAACAGGTTCAAATCCCGAGATAACACAACACAAACCGAATTTTTCAGCAATATCTTTATAAATGCCTGAACCTGTAACAGTACTAACATGACCGGGAGCTATATACCCGTCAATTTTTATACCTTCATCAATTAGTGCAGCCATTGCAGGAGGCATAATTTTATGAGAACTGAATAAATAAAAATTTGAGATTTTTTGTTTTGCTGCGTTTAAAATTCCGACTGCACTGCCCGGTGCGGTTGTTTCAAAACCTATTCCGAGAAAAATTACTTTTTTATTTTTATTTTCTTTTGCAATTTTTAAGGCATCAAGTATAGAATAAACAATACGTATATCAGCACCATTTGCTTTTTCTTTATCTAATGTAGATGTTGAACCGGGAACCCTGACCAAATCGCCATAAGTAGTAATGATTACATTATTTAAACGGCTGTATGCAATAGACTGGTCAATAAATTTATTGCTTGAAACACAAACCGGACATCCCGGTCCTGAATGTAATTTTATTGTCGGAGGAAGAAGTGCAGGAATGCCGAATTTATGAATTGACATTGTATGCCCGCCACAGACTTCCATTAATGAAATATTTTTTGTGGAAATTCGTCTTATGTTTTCAGTAAGCTGTAAAACAAGATTTTTGTCTCTGTATTCATCAATATATTTCATACAATCCTTTCTCCCGTTATCTTTTCCTCTTCATCTAATTGCCGGTTAAATTCTTCAAGTTCCTTAAAGATTTTTAGTGTTTCTTCGGCATCTTCTTTACTTAATTTTTGAATTGCAAAGCCGGTATGTAATAAAATATAATCTCCAATACCGACATTATCAATCATCTGAAGGCTTGCATTGTATTGTGCGCCTCCAACTGAAACAACTGCATTGTTCCCGTCAATTGATTCAACTTTTGCAGGAATACTTAAACACATATTATAATAAATTTTTTGAAAATATTTTGTTCCATTTCAGTAGCATTCTACATTTCAAAGTTATATTGAATTTGAAATAATGAAAATGTGAAAAATTTCATTATTCGTCATTCGTTAATCAATATTCGATATTTTATAATTTGTTTAATTTCAGACTATATCATAATATTGAACGATAAAAATAATTTGATAACTAAAGATTTATGACACTCCACCCGCAACCATTTAACAATTAATGAACCATCTCCCTTCGTTTTGCTGCAATGGCAAGCTGACCGAGTGCTATGCCACCATCATTTGCCGGAATACTTCTTTGTGAATATATATTAAAACCGTTATCAATAAGCAAATTCTCTATCTTTTCCAAAATATACCTGTTTTGAAAACTTCCTCCTGATAAAACAACTTTATCAATTTTTTTATCTTTCCTTATCTCTGAAACGACTGCAAAAATAATATTTATTATTGTATTATGAAACTTAGCTGAAATTACAGAAACACTTGTTCCTGATTTGATATCATCAATTATTCCTTTAAATGTTTTATCAAATTTTATTGTTTTTATAATCTCAAAATCGTAATATTTATTACAATTATCATCCATCACAGATTCCAGACGCATTGGTGCTTCGGCATGGAAAGTTGAAAATGTACAAATATTGGTTAAGGCTGCAACAGCATCAAATAACCTTCCTGCACTTGAAGTTAACGGACAATTAATATTTTTATCAATTGCATAAAGCAATAAATCAATATCTTTTTTATTTATATTTTTTAAAAACGGAAGATTAAAGTTTAAAAAATCCTTCCCGAAAAATTTATATAAAAACGAAACAGCCATACGCCATGGATTTTTTGTTGCCTTATCTCCTCCCGGCATTGGAATATAATCAAAATGAGTTATACGCTTATAATCTTTCAAATCGCAAACAAAAAATTCTCCACCCCAAATTTTATTATCATCCCCAAGTCCTATACCGTCAAAAGCCACACCAATCACTTTTTCATCAAGACCATGCTCAGTCATACATGAAGCGATATGTGCATGATGATGTTGAATTTGGATTTTAGGTAATTCTAAATCATTTGCATATTTTGTTGACAGATAATCAGGGTGTTTATCGCATGCAATCAGTGTTGGTTTTACCCTGAATAATTTTTTAAACTGCTCAATTGTTTCAGTATAAAATTCAAGTGTTTCAATATTTTTCAAATCTCCTATATGCTGGCTTAAGATTGCCTGTTTGCCTTTTCCTATGCAAAAACAATTAACAAGTTCGGCACCTGTAGCAAGAATGCCGTCAACATTGATTTTCAATTCAACAGGTGTTGGTGTAAATCCGCGTGAGCGTCTTATAACCCTTTCTTTGTTATTCACTACCATTGCTACCGAATCATCAGTACGGTTATATATTTCCCTGTTGTAAATCAGCAAAGCATCCGAAATACCTGTCAATTGTTTTTTTGCTTCTTCATTATCAATAATGATAGGTTCGTCGGAAATATTTCCGCTTGTTAAAACAATTACAGGAATATTTAATTTTTCAAAAAGCAAATAATGAATTGGCATGTAAGGAAGCATAGCTCCTATAGTATCAAATCCGACGTTGACACTTGGAGCAAGCTTTTTCTTTTCGTTTAACAATATGATAGGACGTCTCCATGATTGAAGTATTGAAGCATGAACATCATTTACAATTGCATAATCTTTTAGACTTTTAATATCTGAAAACATAACAGCAAAAGGCTTCCCATCTCGATTTTTTTTTTTTCTCAGACGTTTTACAACTTCTTCATTTTGTGCATCGCAAGCTATATGAAAACCACCAAGCCCTTTAATAGCAATAATTTTACCTACTTCAATTAATTCACAAACAATTTTAAGTATTTTTTGTAAATCATTAATTATTTTTCCTTTGTAAATAAGTTCATATTCAGGACCACAAACCGAACAGGCAACAGGTTGTGCATGAAAACGACGGTCTAAAATATCTGTATATTCAGCAGCACAGGATTTGCACATAATAAAAGGTGACATAGTGGTTTTTTCCCGGTCATAAGGCAGGTCTTTGATAATTGTAAACCTCGGACCGCAATTTGTGCAATTTATAAACGGGTAGTTTATCCTGTTTTCCTGGATTTTCATATCTTTCAGACATTCATCACAAACAGCAATATCCGGGCTGATATCAGTAATCTCATCAGAAGTATTTTTACTTTTGATAATCTGGAAATCAGAAAAATTTCCGGGTTTTGTTTTTTTTGAAAAAATCGTAACTATATTAGAAGCAACAGGTGCTTGAGTTTTTATTAAAGAAATAAATTTTTCAACAGATTTTTTATTTCCCTGAACTTCAATCACAACTCCGTCATTTCTGTTTTCAACCCAGCCTTTAAGCTTATATTTTTTAGCAAGACAATAAATAAACGGACGGAATCCAACTCCCTGAACTAGTCCTTTTACATGAACACTTGCCGTATGTTTATCTAAAAACTTTTTCAATTTTGATAGACTAATTTTTTAATAAATTTAGTAATTGAAAATTGTTTGCGAAATTATGATTTTTATTAATTTAGCATTTGATTAAAGTTAGGATAATTATAAATTTTTGCAATCTGATTTAAAAAACATACAAATTTATTAAAATACTAATAAAATTATATTAATTTTACTTATTTGTTATATAGTTAATAAATAAACTCCAGATAATCGAAAATATGTTTAAAAAACCTGAATGTGATGATTGTTTAACAAGAACCAAATCATGTTTTGTACATCTTGTAAATGAAGATATTATTGAGTTGAATGAAAATAAAGTTTGCACCCTGTATAAAAAGGGGCAAAATATATTTTATGAAGGTAGTAAACCAACAGGAATTTTTTGTTTGAATAAAGGAAAAATTAAGATAACTAAAATTGGAATAGACGGAAAAGAACATATTGTCAGGATTGTGATGGTAGGTGATTTAATTGGAGTAAGAGCTTTAATTGGTGGAAGAAATTATGCTTCTTCATCTACAGCTATTGAAGATTCTATTGTTTGTTATTTAAATAAGCACACATTTCTAAAATTTATTATCAAATATCCCAAAATGGCACATTCTTTAATGACGTTTTTGAGCCATTTATTAGAAGAATCAGATTATAAAATGGGTTCACTTGCTCTAAAGCCTGTTAGAGAAAGATTAGCTGAATCGCTATTATATCTTAACAATAAATTCAAACCCGATTTTGATTTACAGAATCAAAACATACATCAAATTAATAGTTTGTCAAGAGAGGAACTGGCAAATCTTATTGGTACAGCTACCGAAACTGTTATAAGGTTGCTTTCAGAATTTAAAAAAGATAAATTGATTGCCATTAAAGGAAGAAAAATTTTCTTACTTGATATACCCAAGCTAAAAAAAGTAGCAAATATCATTGAATAATAAAAGAAAAGGTTGCGAGTTATGGATCCTTTCTAATTTCTAATTTCAAGTTTCGAATTTTATTATATAATTATTTTCTTGTGTGTCATAATTTGCCTGTTATTGATGTTCCAAAATCTCTATCAATCTCTATCAATTTCAATTAATATCTTTTTATTTCTTCCCATTATTCCATAATTACAGTCAAAATATGATAAATGTCATTTTCTTATATGATAATTATCATAGGTAGTTAATACTATATCATATAATATTGGATTCAAATTTATATACTAAATAATTTAACGATAAAAGACTGATAATATGAGAGAAAACGAAAGGATAGGAATATTTTTTTGCATAACTTTAAACGGAAATGAAGATGTTGTTGATATTTTTAAAGTTGCAAAGAATGCTGAAAAAAATTCTAATGTTTCAGTTGTCTGGTATTCATCCGATATTTCCTTATTTAATGTAAAATCCTTTGCTTCGGAAATTAACAATAATGATTTAAAACGCTTGATAATTGCCGGAAATAAAACCGGAGATGTGAAGAGTTTTTTATCCGAAGCAATGTTTATTGCAGGAAAAAATCCGGAAAATATTTTAATGGCAGATTTTAACGAATATGGTGCAAACACAAAAGCAGACACCGAAAAAGCCAAAGCAATTGTTGAATGTGCAATACTTGGAGTTCCTTTTGAAGCAGCATCTGTTCCCGATGAAACTTCAGTTTGTACTGAAACACTTGTGATTGGTGGTGGAATTGCAGGCATTCAGGCATCTCTTGAGATAGCTAATGGAAACCAAAAAGTTTATTTGCTTGAAAGAACAGGAACTATTGGAGGACACATGGCAATGTTTGACAAAACCTTTCCAACACTTGATTGTGCTGCCTGTATCTTAACACCTAAAATGGTTGAAGTAGGTCAACACCCGAATATTGAGTTGATGACTTATTGCGAAGTGAAAGGTATTAAAGGAGTACCGGGAAATTATAAAGTCAGGATTTTAAAGAAAGCAAAACGAGTTAATTTAGCTTCATGCATTGCCTGCGGAACATGCTCAGAAAAATGCCCGGGCAAAACACTTAGCGAATTTGATGCAGATACAAACTTACGAAAAGCTATTTATATTCCTTTTCCACAGGCAGTACCTAATAAATATTTAATTGATGCTGATAGCTGCATTTATGTTCAAAGTGGCAAATGTGGTGTTTGTGTAAAAGTTTGTCCGGTTGATTCCTGTATCAATCTTGATGAAAAGGATGAAGAAGTTGAAATTACCGTTGGTAATATAATTGTAGCTACAGGTTTCAAAGTATTTGATGCAAAAAAGATTGAACGGTTTGGCTATGGAAAATTTCCTAATGTAATTACCTCACTTGAGCTTGAAAGATTAGTTAATGCGGCAGGTCCTACAGGCGGCAATATTTGTTTCAGAACACGTGACAAAAAAGGAAACTGGATATTTTCAGACGATAATGAAAAGCCCAAAAGCTTTGCACTGATACATTGTATTGGTAGCCGTGACGAAAACTATAATAAATATTGTTCAAGAGTTTGCTGCATGTATTCATTAAAGTTAGCTCACCTGATTAAAGAAAAATCACCTGATTCCGATGTTTTTGAATATTACATTGATATGCGTGCATTCGGAAAGGGGTATGAAGAATTTTACAATAGGATTAAGGAAGAGGGTGTTAATGTAATTCGAGGTAAAACAGCAAAAATTGAAGAAAAAGACGGACAGCTTTTATTAAGAACCGAAGATGTTATTAATGACAGATTAATTGAACAAAAAGTTGATATGGTTGTTTTGGCAGTTGGTCTTGAACCCCGTGAAGATACTTCGGAAATGGCTAAAATGCTTGGAATTTCAACAAGCTGCGATGGATGGTTTTTAGAAGCAAACAGCATTTGCGATCTTGTTGGCACTTATACAGGAGGTATTACAATTGCAGGTGCTTGCCAGGGACCTAAGGATATTCCCGATACTATTGCACAAGCATCTGCTGCTGCCTCACATGTATTAAAAAGTATTACAAAAGGTAAAATAAATAAAAATATTAAAGACTTAACATATAATGAGATAGTATCCAAAGCAAAAGAATTTTCTTCAATAATGGAGGATAAATCATGAGCATACGAGTAAATACAGATTTAAAAGAAGATATGAAATTGTTTGGTTTAGAGAAGTGGAATGATTGTTATAATTGTGGAAATTGTACGGCAGTATGTCCATTGGTCGAACAAGGTTTGCTTTTTCCCAGAAAAGGCATCAGATATCTTCAAATGGGGCTGGAAAAGAAATTAACAAGCTATGTCGAACCATGGCTTTGTTATTATTGTGGCGATTGCAGCGAAACCTGCCCCAGAGATGCAAACCCTGGTGAATTGATGATGGCTTTCAGAAGATACTTGACATCAAAATACGACTGGACAGGACTTTCGAAAAAATTCTATACTTCAAAAATATGGGAAATAGGCGCCATTATCTTCTTTGCATTAATTGTTATCTTACTTTTTGTTTTTTGGAATACTCCAATGGAAACAACACTCAATCCAGATGGCGGAGTTAAATTAAATTCATTTGCACCAGTAAAATGGGTTGAATGGGGTGATTGGACAATGGCTGCTATTGTTGCCTTGCTGCTTATTTCAAATATTTTCAGGATGTACTGGAAAGTTATTATTTCAGATAAAACAATTAAAATTCCACTTTTTTTATATATTAAAGAAGCATGGAACTTGATTTTCCATTTTGTATCTCAATGGAATTTTTCAAAATGTAAAGAAAAAAATTATTGGTTAAGTCATTGGCTGATGATGTCAGGATATACAATTATGTTTATTGTAATCGTAGTTTTTTTACCATGGTTTCAAACCGAAAAAATTTATCCAATTTATCATCCTCAACGACTAATTGGTTATTATGCCACATTTGGGTTATTATTCGGACTTGTTTTCGCAATGGTTGGACGAATCAAGAAAAAAAATATAAAATTTAAATTTTCTCACGTAAGCGACTGGCTGTTCATTATTATGTTGTTTTTAACAGTCGTAACCGGTATTTTGGTTCACTTTTTTAGAATATACGGTTTGCCAATGGCAACATATTATATGTATGTAGCTCATTTAGCAATATTGGTTCCGATGATATTAATTGAAGTGCCTTTTTCCAAATGGTCGCATCTGGCATATAGACCATTTGCAGTTTATTTTGCTAATCTAAAAAAAGCTGCATTAGAAAAACAGGGAAAAATATAATAATAATTTAATTAAAAAATACAATATGGAAGACCCAAGAATAGGAGTTTATGTTTGTTGGTGCGGTAACAACATAGC
>JAIOSH010000375.1 GCA_021107685.1 Bacteroidales bacterium
AATAATAAAATTATTAAACCTAAAAATAAATTTTCAATTATTTTCGCAACAGATTATGAAAAAACATTCATTATTAGGACGCTTCTTAATCTGGCGAGTAAAACATATAAGCAACAAGCAATTCATTTTAATTCTAAGTGTTATTATAGGATTAATAGTTGGTTTAGTAGCAGTTATTATTAAAAATTCTGTTTACTTTATCGAATCATTATTAACCACCGGCTTTGCAAAAGATTATCACAACTATTTATATTTTATCTATCCATTGATCGGAATATTAATTGTTGTAATATTTATTAAATATATTTTGAAAAAACCCATTGGTGATGGTGTTCCTACTGTTTTGTATGCTATTTCAAAAAATAATGGCATAATAAAAAGACACAATATATTTTCTTCAATAATAACAAGTACACTTACTGTAGGATTTGGAGGTTCGGTAGGTTTAGAAGGTCCTACGGTTGTTACCGGCGCAGCAATAGGTTCTAATGTCGGACAGATGTTACATTTAAATTATAAACAAATAACATCTTTATTGGGATTTGCAGCAGCAGGAGCTATGGCTGCCATTTTCAAAGCACCTATCACGGCTATTGTATTTGCTTTGGAAGTTATAATGCTTGATCTTACAATGGCATCACTTGTTCCTCTTCTAATTGCTTCTGTAACAGGCGCTTTAACTTCATACTTTTTTCTTGGACAAGATGTTCTTTATTCATTTGAACTCAAAGAAAAATTTATACTTGGAGACATTCCTTTTTATATTGCATTTGGTGTTTTCGCAGGTTTTATTTCGGTTTACTATACAAGGATGTATATGTTTATCGGCAGTATTTTTGATAAGATAAAAATCTGGTATTCACGTTTATTTATCGGGGGAATAGCTTTAGGAGTATTGATTTTCTTTCTGCCGTCTTTATATGGTGAGGGATATGAAGCCATTAATTCCTGTTTACGTGGTGATTATAGTTATGTGTTTGATAATAGTATGTTTTTTTCTTACAAAGATAATGCAATAGTTGTTTTAATACTGATATTATTTATTGTACTGCTCAAAGTTGTAGCAACTTCAATTACATTCGGCAGTGGTGGAATTGGCGGTATTTTTGCTCCGACTTTATTTATCGGAGCCAATGCAGGTCTTTTATTTGCAAAGACATACAATTACTTTGGGGGAGATATTTCCGAAAGCAATTTTGCTCTCGTTGGAATGACAGGATTAATTGCAGGTGTTATTCATGCTCCTTTAACTGCTATTTTCCTTATTGCTGAAATTACAGGTGGTTATGGTTTTTTTATGCCTTTAATGATAGTGGGGACAATTTCGTATGCTACTGTTAAAATTTTTGAATCAAATTCGGTTTATACTATTCAATTGGCTAAACGTGGCGAACTCATAACTCATCATAAAGATAAAGCCTTATTATCTTTAATGAAAATCGACAACTTGATAGAGTCAAATTTTAAAACCATTAACTCTGATGCTACACTAAGAGATTTAGTGAAAGTGATTGCAGAATCAACAAGAAACATTATTCCTGTTGTTGATAATAATAATAATTTCTTCGGCATCATTTTTTTAGACCATGTACGGCATATAATGTTCAAACCCGAAATATATGATACTACTTATGTAAAAAATTTAATGTTTATGCCATCAACAATTGTCGATTATAATGACCCTATGGAAGAAGTAGCCCAAAAATTTCAACATTCCGGTAAATATAATCTTGTTGTTTTAAAGGATGGAAAATATCTTGGTTTTGTATCAAGAGCAAATGTATTTTCTTCTTACAGGAATATGTTAAAAAAATTTTCAGAACATTAATTTTTTTTCTTTATATAAAGATTATTTTTATTATTTTTGCATAATATTTTTAGTAACTAATCAGTACTTAAAGTGAACTAAAGTAAAAGTGCCTAAAGTTTAATAAAAGAATATATATCAACATAGCTACAGTCTCTTTACAAATTGATTATACAATTTCTTTGAAATCTGAAATGTAAATTTATTGTTTATTGAAATGGTTATTATAAATTCAGCGTTTTAACTATTAGCAAATAACTTTAGGCATTTTTCACACTGAGCGAAGTCGAAGTGTAGGCACTCCAAACTTTAGACACTAAATAGTTACTATTTTTAGATAATTAAAATGTATTTATAAAAAATTATTTTCGGAATGAAAAAAAGTTATTTATGTCCAAAATGTAGAAGTCAGCTTAAAATTACTGATTATATTATTTTATCTGCAAAAACAGAAAAAGGAAATGCCGGCTTGTTGTTGTTTACTCCTCAATTAGGTGATTATACTATAATAAAACATCCTTTATTTAATTTTGAAGAAGGCGAACATATTGATTTTTTCTGCCCTGTATGTTCGGAAAATCTTAGTGCTGCAGATATAAATAAAAATCTTGCAGAAGTTATAATGATAGATGAAAAAAATCATGAATATAAAATATTGTTTTCGGAAATCGCCGGACAAAAATGCACTTACAAAATTAAAAATGATGATATTGAGGCATTTGGAGAAGACGCATTAGAATACACCAATTTTTGGGGTGTAAATCCTAAGTACTGATATTTCAATCTAAAAAATATTAATTAAACCTAAAAAAATTAGAATTATGAAAAAAACAAATTTAATCTTATTAATGCTATTATTTGGTTTTTCAGTAATAGCACAGGAAACACTAACATTCAGATTTGCAAATCCAATGTTTATTACTCCAACAGAATTCCAATTTGATATTGAAATCAAAGCTAGTACAGCAGGTACTCATCAAAGAGATATCCAGGTATATTTTGATTATAATAAATCAGCTTTCGGAGAAAATATTAATACCAATAATAAAATTAAACTAACAAAGCTTGATTTATTAAAAGGTGAAATTGATGGGAATGCAAAGTATAATATTGTTAAAACTAAGGATATTAATTCATCAAGACTTGCTTTTTTTACTGAGTTTAATCCGGAAATTACTTCACCCGTACTAGAACAATATAATGAAGTTCCTGTAGAATTTGCAGGTTTTATGAGGGTACAGATTCAGGTTAAAGATAATAAGCAATTTGCCGGAATAAAATTTTACGAAGACTTAATGAACGGAGGGCAATATTATATAGGAGATGACAGTAAACCACAGAGTTATACTGAAAAATGCTTATATGAAAATGATTTGTTAAAAGAATCATTAGATCCTTCAGGAAAGGAATAATATAATTTGAATTTTATTTGTCATTTTTCAAATTGTTCAATATTATCAACTTGATAAATTTTGATTTCGTATTTTTCAAGTTCTTCTTCAATGTAATATTTGTGGTCAATTCCAAATAGCAACCAATATTTTGGCTAAATAATATTTTGAGGTGCTGGGGTATATAATAATTTGATTACTTTTATAGCATCTTCTTTAAGTTTTGTTTTCTTTCGATTGGAAAAGATAAAAAGAAGTTCACACAATCCGCAGAGCG
>JAIOSH010000001.1 GCA_021107685.1 Bacteroidales bacterium
AATTTACCTGATTATGCGCCAACCGATTTAATTGAAATTTCATATTATCAAACCTGGGAAGACGACACACAACCCGGAATTGGGAAATATTTTAAAACCGTAAATAATCTACCCTGGGCTATTAACCTTCCCGAATCTTTTGCCTATCCCTACGAATATGCCGACATAACAACTACTTATACTCACTTTCAGGAATGGGCAGAAAGCGGTGGAGTAAATTATACGAACTGGTATCAGGATGAACCGGGGTATAGGAATGCTGCTAATATTTATACTCAACCGTAAACAGGTTTCAGGTTTCGGGTTTCAGGTTTCGGGTTTCAGGTTTCAGGTTTCAGGTTTCAAGTTTCAGGTTTCGAGTTTCAGGTTTCGAGTTTCAGGTTTTCGGTTTTTAAAAATTTAAACCATATTAAGAAATATAAGGCCATATAAGGCTTTTCTTATATGTTCTTTTATGCCTTATATGGTTCAAGAAAAATGATAGTGCCTAACTTTTCGAGGATAATCCAATTTTATAATTTATTAATAAAATATTAAAATGTTAAAGAGAAACCGTAATCCTTTGGACTTCAATCATAAATTAAAATTAGTCAATTTGAAATGTTTTGGAAATCATAAAAATTTGTTAAATTTTAAATTTCTATTTACTTTACTCAATATTTGTATTACATTTGTATTGGATTTAAAATTGATGTATTATTCTAAAAAAAAGAAAAAAAGTTCAAGTTTTGGAATTTTTTATCAATAAAAAAATTATAATTGATTGTAAACCATAAATATTAAATTATGGCTTAATTTTTGAGAGTGTCAATATCAGATTAAAATTTTAATTGTAAAAAATAAAAAAATCTGTTATCAGATGCTAAAACTGAAAAAAATTAATAAAATGAAAAAAATATCGTATATTTTTATGTCGTTAATAATAATGTTATTATTAACCGACTGCAATAAAACACAAATAGATAACACTATTAATAATGGAAATAATGATCCGAGCAATAATCCTAAAGTATCAAGTATGGCGGAACTAAATGTTCCTAATGGATTTGATTGGAAATTATCACATGAAATATCAATTCTAATTGATAATCCATTAAACGGAACATTAAAGATCACATCATTGGATAGAAGCATTGTCTATCATAAAGAAAACTATACCGAAGGACAAGATCAGTATAATATTAAGCTTACAATTCCTGATTATGTTGATAAAATTCTAGTAAACAATGAAATATATAATATCAACGGAACAAATGGTGAAAAAGCAAAAAATATAAATGCAAAAGAATTAGCTGATCATTATAATTCATTAAAAAATTCAGATGCAACAAAAGGTGTAACATTCAGTTCAGAATATGTTTTTAATGCAGCTCTAAGTTATGATCTTTCCTCCACAGCTCTTGATGCTACTCATTTTATTGTTGCATACCGTGATAACTGGAATTCCAGCTATGGAACTGCTGTGATAGGTACTATTGTCGGAAATACAATATCATTTAGTGCAGAATTTGTTTTTAACGCTGCAGGAACTGCAAACATATCTGCTGTTTCATTAGATGCTACTCACTTTGTAGTAACTTATACTGATTTTGGTAATAATCAATATGGGACGGCAATTGTTGGTACTGTTAGTGGAAATTCTATTAGTTGGGGTGTTGAATATGCCTTACCATTACAAATGTGGTCGGCTGGTGTGGATTATATCTCATCTTCAGCCCTTGATGCTACTCATTTTGTGTTTGCATATAGAGATATTGGTAATTCTCATTCAGGAACAGCCCTAATTGGTGTTGTTACGGGAACCAATATTGCCTGGGGAGCGGAAAATATATTTAATAGTGGGAACACACCTGAAATTTCTTCTACCAGTCTTGGGTCAGCTGCCTTTGTTTTAGCTTATCGTGATAATGGAAATTCTCAATACGGAACAGCAATAGCCGGAACCGTTGCAGGGAATGTAATAAGTTATGGCTCCGAACATGTTTTTAATTCCGCAATCACGGCAAATCCATCTCTTGGAGCTTTAAGCTCAAGTAAAATTGTTGTTGCTTTCAGAGATATAGGAAATTTTGATAATGGAACTGCAATGATAGGAAATATTGCCGGAACTGTAATTACATGGGGATCTGAATATATATTTAATAATGCTATAAGTTTTGATCCATCAATAACAGCAATGGATGCCGATAATTTTATTGTAGCGTATCGGGATGCCGGTAATCTTGATTACGGTACTGTTGGAGGTGGTTCGGTAACGGGTACTGTTATTCAATGGGACTCGGACGATGTCTTTAATGCGGCTTTCACAAATTCTGTTACAACTTCAACATTAGATGCTACACACATGGTAATCTCTTATTCCGACCATGGAAATATGGGATACGGCACATCTATTTTCTGTGTATTCACCCCATTGATTGACTCAGATAATGATGGTGTACCGGACGGTGACGATGATTATCCTTTTGATCCTTTAAGAGCTTATGATAATTATTGGCCAACAATTGGTTATGCAACTTTAGCTTTTGAAGATCTATGGACACACACCGGAGATTATGATTTTAATGACATGGTAATTGACTATCGTTTTCAAACTGTTACAAATGCAAGTAATCAGGTTGTAGAAGTATTTGGCAGCTTTATAACAAAAGCTCTCGGTGCAGGTCATAATAATTCACTCGGATTTAATTTACCTAATGCAAATGCAACTTTAATTAATAATCTGACTGTAACAGGATATGATATTAAGGGAGGTTTGGTAACTCTAAATGGAAATGGTCTTGAAACAGGGCAAACTCATCCGACAATTATTGTATTCGACCAAACTTTTGGATTTGTATCTTTGGTTAACACATTCCGAAACTCTTACTATTTCCCACCCGTTACAACTACCATTACAATGGTACCTACACAATTAACATATACTGAAGCTGATTTTGCTTTATCAACATTTAATCCGTTTATTATTATTAATCAGGAACGTGGACGTGAATTACATTTACCTGATTATGAGCCAACAGATTTAATTAATATTGCATTTTACGGAACATGGTTAGATGCAACAGATCCAGGTAGTGGTATCTATTTTAAAACAGCTACTAATTTACCCTGGGGAATTAATATTCCTCAATCTTTTGCCTATCCTTTCGAATACGCAGACATAACAACTGCACATAATCATTTTCAGGCATGGGTTGAAAGCGGTGGAGCAAATTATGCAAACTGGTATCAGGATCTTCCGGATTATAGAAACGCAGCTAATATTTATACTCAGCCGTAATTTAACTTGAATAATTAGAGTTTGCCTTTAAACAATGTTTTCCCGCAGATATCGCAGATTTTCGCTGAAATAAATCTGAAATGATAATTAAAGAAAACCCGAAAACACCATTCGGGTTTTCTTTTTTTTGGACACTCTTTCCCAATATTAGACATTTTATAATTTTTAACACTTTATATTATTCTGTTTTACTAATGTTTACAACATTTTTCTATTTTGGTTTAATAATGGCAATAATTAAAAATACAAAAATTTATTGCCATGAAAACAAAAAAATTAATTTATGCTTTACTTGCTCTTATCTTTTTGACAACAGCATGTAAAAAGGATTATTATGAAGCGGAAGATAACCAAAACAACATAAATCAATCTGCCGCTTCTATTGATGAACTAAAAGCTTCCGACAGCTTTAATTGGAAAACATCACGTGATATTCACTTTAATCTATCTA
>JAIOSH010000350.1 GCA_021107685.1 Bacteroidales bacterium
AAACATATTAAAAAACAGACCGCCATATTTTATATTAGTATTTGCGTTTTTAATAGAATGATTATTAATTTATCTCCAATATTTTGGTTTGTAAATAAAAAAAAACTTGCTATCGCTCGAACCTTAAATCCATAAGCTTATTTTTATAATGAGAAAATGAACACTCTTCGACTTCATTTCGACTCCTCTCAATGTAAACGATCAGGGTGCCGGTGAGGCGCTGCTCATTGAGCGAAGTCGAAATGAAGCTCTTATCCACAATCTACAAAATATTTGCAGATTTAAGGTCGAAATGACACCTTTTGCAGATTTTATGGACAAACACTAAATACAATCAGTCTATAAAAGTCTCTTTCATTACTGATTTCACTTCCTTAATTTCAGGTTGGGATAATCTTCCTATAACTTTGATAATACGTTGTTTGTCAATTGTTCTAATTTGATCAATTACAATCCAACCAACTTTTTTGTTGTATTTTATTTCAATTCTGGTTGGATATTTTCTCGACTTAGTTGTCATTGGGGCAACTACAATCGTCCGAAGATATTTATTCATTTCATCAGGTGAAATAACAACGCAAGGTCTGGTTTTTTTTATTTCGCTACCGATTGTTGGGTCAAGATTAACGAGAACTATTTGATATTGGTTTAAATCCATTCTTCTAAATTTTCATTTTCAAAAACGTCATTAAATAGAAGTTGGTCGTCACCGTTTTCATTCATCTCTTTAAATGCAGTGTCCCAACCTTTTCTTGGTTTCGAAATAGGTTTTAATATGATATAGCCTTTTTCAAGGATAATTTCAATCTTGTCTTTGATATTGTATTTGTCAATCAAAGTTTTACTAAGTCTAAATCCTTTAGAGTTCCCTATTTGTATTATTGATAATTCCATAATTTTATATGTTAAATGTAATTACAAAGTTAATACAATATTTTAATTCTCAAAAATTTTTTTTCAAAATGTTGAGTATTATTTTATAAAACAAACTCTTCTCTATAAATTTACATATAAGTTATTTTGTTTTTCATAGCCAATGGAAGTTTCTGGTCCATGTCCCGTATAAACAATAAAATCATCGTCTAAAATATAAAGTTTATTTTTAATACTATTGATAAGCAAATTATAATCTCCTGTTGGAAAATCAGTCCTCCCTATGCTTTCTTTAAACAAAACATCACCAACAATTACAAACTTTTGTTTTTTATTGATAAAACATACACTTCCATCAGCATGACCCGGTGTATATATAACATATAATTCAGATGTTCCAAATTTTATAATATCACCTTCAGCAATAAATTTATCCGGTTCAATTGCTTTATCCATTTTAAAACCATACATAGAAGCATGTTCTTCGGAAGAGTTCAGGAACAATAAACCCGCTTTATGGATTTCGGGTTTCAGATTATATTTTTTGCATATAAAATTATTTCCAAGAATATGGTCTATATGACAATGTGTATTAAGCAATTTAACGGGCTTTAAGCCTTCTTTTTCAATAAAATCAGATAAAGCCGATTCTTCGGATTCTTCATAACAACCCGGATCAATAATTACACATTCTTTTGTTTCATCATATAAAATAAAAGTATTAACCTGGAATGCATTAAAAAAAAAATATTTAATTTTTATCATAGAAATTATTATTTTGGTAAAATAAATTTTTAATTTTTTTCAAAATTATTAATTAAAAACTAAATACAACGTAACTAAGCAGTTTATTTATTATCAACTTGTATTCCCTGATTTTCAAGGTGAATTTTGAATATGGTTTAAAGGGAATAAGAGTATAAAGGTATAAGGGTCAGAATTCAGTAGTTTTGATGTTTCTCAATTTAAAATCGCAAGTATTCATTAATTAGTGTCCATCTACAAAGTCTAAAATTGAATGTTTTTGACACTAATTTTCACTAATTTTATTCGTGTAAATTTGTGAAATTCGTGTCTTATTATAAGTTTATTGATGAACACTAATTAGAAGATAGTATTACTTCATTGCTGTATTTAAACAATTTAACAATTTTTATATGAATTAACTTGTAACTTTTTCAAAATATAACCGTCTTAATTGTAAAAATGACGGATATCCATATTTTTTGTAAATGACAACAGCAGAATACAATCTTTGTGTTGACGAATTTTCAGACAGTGTTTATCGATTTATCCTGAAAAACATTAGGGATGTTGATAAAGCTAAAGATATTGTACAGGATTCTTTTATGAAATTATGGGAAAAAGCTAAGGATGTAAATTATGAGAAAGCCCGTTCTTATTTATTTACAACAGCTTATCATACATTGATTGATAATATCAGGAAAGAAAAAAAACAAGTTTCAATTGAAAAAGTACATTATAATTATTTATCAAATGGAAAGAATTATTGAATGAAGCTGTTTCAAAACTCCCTGATATTCAAAGATCAGTTGTATTATTAAGAGATTATGAAGGATATTCATATAAAGAAATTGGTGAGATAACAAATCTTAATGAATCTCAGGTTAAAGTTTACATTTACAGGGCAAGACATTATTTAAAAGATTATATAGGCAGTTTGGATACAGTAATATAAAAATGGAAATCAACAGAAATAATTACGAAATATTTATCCTGGATTATTGGGAAAATCACTTAAACTCAGGACAGGTTACTGAATTAATGATTTTTCTTGAGCAAAATCCCGATATTAAAGAAGAATTTGATAGCTTTGATAATATTTCCATATCTCCTGAACTTAATATTCAATTTGAAAATAAAGAAATTTTAAAAAAAAATGTTATAATAAATGTTAGTGCTATAAATTCTGAAAATTATAAAGATTATTTTGTTGCTGACCTTGAAGACGATTTGTCTGATAAAGAAACAATACAACTAAAAATTTTTCTTAAAAAAAATTCATATTTAATTAATGAATATAATTTATTTAAAAAAACCTTTTTAAAACCCGATATCAATATAATTTATGATGATAAACAATCATTAAAAAAATTACAGATTTACACTCCATATAAAAAATATTTATATTATGCAGCTTCAATAGCAGCTACTGTCTTGTTATTTATCAGCCTTTATTATTTCAACAGGAATAAATCCGTTAATAATGAAATTGTTAGACAAATAAATATTACAACACCTATAATAAAAGCACCTGCAAAAGTTATTATACCTGATGAATTTGCAAAACCCAATATTATAAAATTTCGTCATAATTACAAATCTATTAATAATTTTGGTTTTGATAACGACAATTCCATTCAATATGCGGTAAAACAAAGAGAATCAATAAAAATATCAACACCTGAAAAAATTACTACAAAAAATGAATTGGCAATAAAAACTAAAGAAATAAGTGATATTGTTATTAGTAACAGAAATTATTACTCCAATGTATTTGATGATATTAAAACGATTGAAAAAATTGATTATTCCATTTCATATAAGGAAGCAGGTAAAGATAAAAAGACTTTTATCGGAATGGTTTTTTCAGGTGTAAAAAACATTTTTATAAAAACCGATAACTTAGCTGAACAAAATGTTTCTGAAAAGCAATCTTTTTGGGCTTTTGCCATTAACGGATATAACCGCCTGACTGATAATGATGTTATATTAGAAAGAAAATATGATGAAGATGGAAATATTATTGCTTATAATTTAACCGGCAGTAAATTTGAAATGTCAAGAAACAAAAGTAAAGACCTGCCTTAATATCTGTAACTAAATAGCCTTTACATTTGCGTATTAACAAATCACAAACTTGATTGAAATTAGTATATATTGTTTTTGTTTACTTTATATTTTTAATAATTTCTAATAACCAATTGAAAGAACTTTTGCTAATCCATCCTTGATATCATTCAGAACAATACTTTCAATTTTTCCAATTTTCTTTACAAATCTTTGTTGAGATAAAGACCTAACCTGAAAACAATCAGCTGATGAAATCTTGCATAGTTTATTTTGTTCATTAGGATTGATTTTGACCATCCATGGAGCAATTCCGTATTGGTCTTTCCAATCTGTAATTGGAACAATAATTTTAAGAGGTAATCTACCCATTAAGTTGTTATTTACTATTATTGCAGGTCTTGTCTTCTTGATTTCTGCACCAACTGTTGGGTCAAGATTAATTAGCCAAATTTCACCTTGCTTCATAAAAACTTTCAAAATCTAAGTTTGTAAATACTGTTAATTCTGTATCATTTTCATAATCACTTACAAGTATATCAACAGCTTTTTTCATTTTGTTTTTTACTTCACTTTCTTTAATTGATTGAATAGTCCTTTCAATTATGAGTATTCTCTTATTGATTGGCATTCTTTTAATTTCTTGTATAATTTCTTTTGTTCCCATATTACAAAGATACGAAATTTTTTAATTTATGTTTTGACTGTATTAATATTTATTATTTGCCTGAACTCATTTTCAAATCCACCAAATATTTTTTTGACAAATATATTTTTAATCTATTTATTTTCAAAATTAAAATTATTTACTATCCATTATAAAATAAAAAAAATTTAATTTCCTTGTAACAAAAAATAACTCCCTTCCGTCAAACAGTTAAAACTCATTAATATTTTATTCAAATAACCCTAAAAATTAACAAAATGAAAACAATAAAAAAAATTCTAATTTCTATAATGATATTCGGTTTGATTTTTAATATGTATATTAATTCCTATGCCCAAGACGAAAAAGGTAATAAAAATGTCATAATCAGGGAACGTAATCTGCCTGTATTTACAGGCATAAATGTAGGTGGTGTTTTTACGATTTATTTAAAGCAGGCAGGCAGACAATCGGTTAAAGTAGAAACGGATGAAAATTTACAAGACAATGTTTTTACAAAAGTCCAAAATAATATTTTATATATAACAAGTAAAACCCTGAAAAAGCCTACCAAATTAAACATTTATATAAGTGTTACTAATCCTGATAATATTAAGGCAAGCGGTTCTTCTACCATTAATAGCGAATCAGTCATTAAGGCCCAGGATTTTAAGCTTATTTCCAGCGGTGCTTCTGATGTTAACCTTAACTTAGATGTAAATTACCTGGAATCTGAAATATCGGGTGCTTCTGATGTAAAACTATCAGGTAAAGCAAATACTCATTCTACTGAAATCAGTGGAGCAGGAAATTTAAAAGCATACAAAATGGAAACATTAAAAACCATTGCAAATATCAGCGGAGCAGGAAATGCAAAAGTAAATGCCAAAGATGAACTTACTGCAAAACTAAGTGGTGCAGGAAGCATTAATTATTTTGAAGAGCCGGGTATAAAAAATATAAATGATTCAAGATATGAAAAAACATCAAAATCGACAGATGCAGGATTTTATAATGATTATAATGACTCAACTAAAATCAAAATTGGTAAACTAAATGTTGATATTTATCAAGGGTATGACTCAACTAAAATCAAAGTTGGAAATAATACAATAATTATAGATGAATATGGCAATGTTAAATACAGGAAAAATAAAAAATCTAAATTTAACGGTCATTGGGCAGGTTTTGATTTAGGAGTTAACGGATATGTAAATGATAAATTTAATATGAGCTTCCCAAAAGAATATGAATATTTAGATTTAGATATGAATAATTCTATTACGGCAAATATAAATTTCTTTGAACAAAATTTCAATCTGATTAATAATAAATTCGGGTTGATTACAGGTTTATCATTAGAATGTCATAATTATCGTTTTGACAAAAATATCACATTAATACCTGATTCTTCCGAAATTATTGGTTATATTAACAGGGGTATCAACATAAAAAAAACTAAACTATTGGTGAATTATTTAAGCATTCCCGTATTATTTGAATTTCAAACTAATAGTTATTCCAAAAAAAACAGCTTCCATTTTACAACAGGTATGATATTCGGTTTAAGAATAGCTTCACATACTAAAACGGTTTATGAAGAAACAAATAAAGAATATTATTGGACTAAGTATAATCCTGAAACCGATAAGTATATGGATGTTGCACTTGTTAAATCTCCTGACAAAAAAACCGCTAAGGTGCATGATGATTTCCAACTTCATCCTTTCAAAATGGATGCTACGGTTCGTTTGGGATGGGGATGGATAAATCTTTTCGGAACATATTCAATAACCACTTTATTTAAAAAAGATAAAGGTCCTGAATTGTATCCCTTCTCTATTGGTTTAACACTTGCTAATTTGTAATATAAAAACAAAAACCGGATTTTAAAAAAATGCTGTTTCATTTTTAAGAAACAGCATTTTTTTTATAATTAAATTATTTTTTTTTATTAATTTTACAACCGAAACTATATGATTTCAATTTATACCGAAACGGAACGAATTTTCCAATTTTAAATTGTTGTTCCTATCGGCATAACTGCTTCTAATAGAAAAATGCTTCGCATTTTTAATAAGAAGCAGTATATAATACAAAAAAAATACTGATATTATTAACAAATACAAAATATAAATTATATGTCAGGTCATAGTAAATGGTCAACAATTAAAAGAAAAAAAGGTGCGGCAGACGCCAAAAGATCAAAGATCTTTTCAAAAATAATTAAAGACATTACAATAGCAGTTAAGGAAAGCGGTTCTGACCCTGATGGAAATCCACGTTTACGTCTGGCTATTTCCAATGCCAAAGGTGCAAGTATGCCAAAAGATACTATTCAAAGGGCAATTAACAAGGGTTGTGATAAGGATGCCGCTAATTTTCAGGAAACTACTTATGAAGGTTATGCACCTCATGGAATTGCAATTTTTATTGAATCTACAACTGATAATTTGCAGAGAACAGTAAGTAATATTCGTTCAATTTTCAATAAATTCGGAGGTAATCTCGGAACAAACGGTTCATTAAGCTTTTTGTTCGACAGGAAAGGAATCTTTACTATTCCAAAAGGAGAATTGGATGAAGAAGAATTTGAACTGGAAATGATTGATGCCGGTGCTGAAGATATTGTTCTGGAAGATGATTTTTTTTCTGTAACAACTGCAATGGAAGATTTTGGTTCAATGATGAAAAAACTTGAAGAAATGAATATTGAACCGGAAAATGCAGAATTGCAAAGAATACCCAATGATACTATAAAGCTTAATATTGAAACTGCAAGAAAAATATTAAAAATCATTGAACATTTTGAAGAAGATGATGATGTTCAAAATGTATTTCACAATCTCGAAATAACTGATGAACTAATGGCTGAAATTTAAAAATATATGTCTTTATGGACAAACACTAAATAATAATTTATAACTTTTTAACTAAAACTCAATTGTCATGAAAAAATTAAATTTCTTATTATTACTCATTTTTGTTTCGTTTTTTACATTTAATGGTTTTACACAAACCGCTTATGTAAACAATCAACCTGACACATCAGATTATCCATATTGGATAGGAATGATGCAAGATCCGACTGTAAATTTTTATGACGTACAAAAAGCTTTTAATACATATTGGAAAGACAGACCTATAACCAAAGGTTGTGGTTGGAAGCCTTTTAAACGTTGGGAATATATGATGGAGAGGCAT
>JAIOSH010000006.1 GCA_021107685.1 Bacteroidales bacterium
AAATGGACCTTATTAAAAGTGTTGGAAGAACCTACCGAAACCCTGGCTGCCAATAAATTCCTTCTATATGTTCCGTTATCGTTGTAAAAACCACTGATGCCTATTTGTGTGGTGGCGTAACTAACATCCTGCAAATTCACCGGAGGGTAAGAAGGGTTTTCAAGACTGTCATAATATAATCTCAATCCTTCTATCGGCCTGTTTACCGTTCCGTAAAGCAAGCTTAAGCGAGCATTCCTGAATTGTAAAAATGTCTCTACTCCCCGAATCCTTGTTCCGTTTAATATTAATCTGTGATAAGAAGGATTAACATCACCAAAATATATTCCCGCCTTTTTCGACCTGATACCGATTAAAAACCGGTCTCTTGGTTGCAAATATGACTTTTCGTGATTTGTAAGATAAAGTTTTAAGGGTATTTCAATTTTTCCATGTCGAATACTTCCACTGAACCGTAATTGATGTGTAACCGGCGGTTCCTGTCGCAAAGCAGCACCGCCACCGGTAACTTCGGAAAAGAGTGAAATGGTTTCCAAAGATGCTTTAACTGATGTTGTTTTTTTACCATTTGCCTGAATTTCTTTATCGGAAATAAAAAAGCTCCATTTCTCCTCAAGCTTTTGGTTGGTGTGGTCCTTTGCTTTTATCCTGATGGATTTCTGCCCTTTCTTTATTGGGGTTGTAACCAAAACACTGATTTTCGTACCATTCACTTTCATCAAATATTTATAACTCGTTTTGTCAATAATAATATCAAGTGAAGATGGTTTAATTAACAAATCAGGATTAAGACGAAAAACTATTAGTAACTGACCATTTAATACTGTATCACCCGGTGCAGGACACACAATCTCTCCCAAATCCTGACCCGAAATCCTGAAAGACAATAATATTAATATCGAAATTATGGTTAGTCTATTCATCAATCAGTTAATTAATCAATTTCCAATTTTAAGATTTTACTGATCAGTTACGTTGTCTTTACTTTATGATATTTTGGTTATTCCTTTTTTAAGATGTTTATTGTTATATAGTCTTCTTTGGAGCCACAAGTTGCAGTAACAGCAACGGTTCCCGATTTATCCCCTGCTACAAACCAACCTTTATCATTGACCGTGCCTATATCCGCAGGGATGACCTGCCATTCACATTCAACCTTTAAAGTATCTCCATTTATGTCAAAACCATCAACTTTTATCTGCACCGAATCACCTGGCAAAAGGTTTATATCATCAGGATATACTTTTATTTTATCTAAGGATATGCCTGATTTATTACTCCTTTGGTAAATAAACCAATACACTTCACTTCTTATCTCTTTCGTTCCCGAACCGGTTAAAATTCCTGAAGTTATTTGCCATGCATATTTTTTACTTTCCTCAAGACTTTCCGCAAAATTGGGATACAAACAGGAAGCAGAAGTTAAGTCATTCATTTGATAAACAGGGATGTTTGTAGTAATATCATCGGCAGAACTTTGCCCTTCCAATACTTCATACAGCGTAAAATTATATTCTACCAAACCACCAAACCATTGGAAATAAGGAGTGTTTGTATAAATTACTTCCGGATCCGAGTCCAATGAAGTTCCCGGTGCAATCATATCTATTCCCGAAACAGACTCTGAAATGTAAAACTCAGAAGTTACCGTATACACCTTATTATTTGTATCAATCAATGATACATAGTATGTATATAAACCGGGAGGTATGGTCCCGTTGCCTAATGCTGATTCAATAATTTCGTCAGCGGCTTTTTCGGTATCATAACTGTCAAATTGCCTGTTATCAAAAGTAAAAATTGACTCAGGAGGGAGGTTCTTCAATGTTTTATTTGCCGAAGCAACAACACCATATTTTTCATGTGATAGTTCGGCATAAACCCGCAGATAATTATGATCTGCAGAATATACGGAAATAGTAAACAATAATGGCAGGTTACGCAGGTTAGAAAAATCAAAGTCAGACAAATATACACTCTGTACAGGGAATACAGTTATCATTACTTCAGGATATCCTGCAAGTTCTGTGATCTCAAATTTTTTCTTAACCGTTAGTTTTTGAGTATTTGTAATTATATCAAACTGACAATCTCCGGCAGGCGCATCATCTTTTGTTTTAATTCGTACTGTTAATAATTCAGGATTATTAACTAAAACACTTGCCCCTTCTTCAATATAACCATCCGGAAAGTAAACTTCTGTTTTACCCTGCACAAAATCTGTTTCACTCCCCTGTATTATAAGGTGCACTGTTTCGCCCTGGAATGCTGAAGGAGGGTTTACCGATAATATTACCCCCTGGGCAAAAGTAGTTTTTCCTCCTAATAAAAATATTACTAATATTCCTATGATTGAAATAAATAATATACCCTTGTTTTTCATTTTGACCGATTTTTTTTTAATTATACTGCTTTTTCTTTAAAATCCATTAGAACTCTGTCAACTGATGGACGACAGGAACAAACCTATAAAATTTGTAAACCTGTTCCTCATTAGGAAAACAATGCC
>JAIOSH010000369.1 GCA_021107685.1 Bacteroidales bacterium
CCCATGAGTAATGGTGGTATCTGGAATCATGCTGCTCATGTTTTATATTCAAAAGAAACATGTTCGCCTCAATTAACCATGAGGGTAATATTAAAACATAATAGAAGAAACAGAATTAGGGTAACAACAGGCATAAGCAGCGATACTTCCGATACAGAACCGCTCTATGTTACAGGTTATCCAATATTTGATTACCAGGGCGGTCCTTATTATATGCAGGGTGGAACATCAGAAGAAGATAAAATAATTGAATTTGGATTGGATATTACACCATTATTAAATAAAATTAATAGTGGACAAATTGCAAAATTTTTTTTACTTGTTGATGAAAATGATCCTGAAACTTGTTGCTCAGGCGAAATAATTCATTATTCAATAATTGATTATACAAATGGTGTAAATGAAATTTTCTATGATGAAACAAATGTACCATTGAATAATAATGATTTAACAACTTTACCAATAATACATACTGTTAATTATAATGACGTTAGTATTGATACGGATGAACTTCCGCCTGCTACTGTTTTTGAACCTTATAATTTTCAGTTGACAGCTTCAGGTGGTTCTGAACCGTATTTATGGGATTATGACTTAAATTTTATTGAAAATAATTTTACAGGTAATTTCCCGCAAATAACTTCACAACAGCTTACACCAACTAATAATAACGATGGTTATGCAACAAAAGACCTTGATTTCTCATTCCCTTTTTATGGAGAAAAATTTAGCGAAATAAAAATATATGTTGACGGTTATATAATGTTTGAAAATTTATATACCTGGCCATATCCTATTGACGATATGCTTTTATTTACTAATAATAAGTTTATTTCGCCTTTTTCGTCCGATTTAAAACTTTATAATTCTTCTGATGATGGATTGTGGTATGAAGGAAATCAGGATTATGCGATTTTTCGCTGGAAAGCATCGGTAAATGGCCAGTCTGGAACATCAGAGTTAAATTTTGCCGTAAAGCTTTATCCAACCGGAAATATCGAATATTATTACGGCGAAATAATGGAATATGATAATATTGTATGGTACTCTGCTATTTCAGCCGGTAATAATAAATTTTATCAGTTTGCTGAAATTTCAAATTCTGCTTCCTTACCCCCAAATCATGTTGTTGAGTTTATAGCATCTCATTTTCCTTCTGAATTTGAAACTTCATCGGATGGTATTTTTTATGGTACAGCACAACAGGCATATAACGACTTTGAAATAAAATTTTTAGTTTTAGATAATAATAATATTTCAACAACAAAAACTTTATTATTTTCTACTGATGGTACTAATTTCTTAGTAATTAAAGATTATTCCGTAAATTCAGGAGGGATGATATAATAGAATTTGGTGAAACGGTTTCGCTTAGTGTTACAATTGAAAATCTGGGAAATGATACAATTAACGATGCTAATATGTTAATAAGCATCAATGATACGTATATCTCTTTAACAGATAGCACTGAATTTCTTGGTAATATTGAACCCGGTGGAATAATTGATTATAATGATGCTTTTATATTTTCTGTTTCTAATTTCATACCCAATGAACATTCATTGGATATTAATACATTAATTACTGCTCTTTCTGATGTATGGGAAAGCCATATTTATCTTACAGCTTATGCTCCTGCAATATCAGTAGGTTCCGTCACAATTTCCGATGGTGGTAATGGTGCTTTAGACCCCGGCGAAACAGTTGATCTTATTCTGAATTTAGAAAATAACGGGGGAGCAACAGCTAATAATATTGTTTCTGTTTTATCATCATCCGACCAGTACATTACTATTAATGATTCTATTTGCAATATTGTTTCTTTAGAAGCTTATTCAAATGATGATGTAACATATAATATTACTGCTTCTGATGAAATTCCAATAGGGTATATTATTGATTTTGATATTAATATTGCCGCAGATAATGAATATACTTCTTCTGATCAAATTTATTTAATTGTTGGGTTTGAAGGTGAAGATTTTGAAACAGGAGATTTTTCATCCTATCCCTGGGTATTTGGAGGAAATGCAGACTGGGTTATAGATGATAATACACCGTATGAAGGTATATATTGTGCAAGGTCAGGTGCAATTGGTGATAATGAAAAATCTTCCTTATCTTTAGAACTTTGCGTTTTAACTAATGGAAATATTTCGTTTTATAAAAAAGTTTCAAGTGAAACAAGTTACGATTTTCTTAGTTTTTACATTGATGGTTCATTAAAAGGACAATGGGGTGGAGAAATTGACTGGAGTATAGAAATTGTTCCTGTTACACAGGGCTTACATACTTTTAAATGGATTTATGAAAAAGATTATTCCGTAAGCAATGGACAGGATTGTGGATGGGTCGATTATATTATATTTCCACCAATGGGTGATGCAAATCCTCAGTTGTCTGTAAATCCGGAATTTTATGATCTGGCTCTGGATAGCGGCTATATAGAGACTGATTTGCTCATACTTACAAATACAGGAGAAGGTCCCTTAGTTTATTCAATAGAAGTTTCCGATACTGCCTCCAAAAATATTATTAAAGGTGGAAAAGATATAACCTGGCTATCAATAAATTCATATTCCGGAGGACTTAATACTGAAGAAACAGATGAATTGGTAGTTACATTTAATGCTACAAATCTGGAGGAAGGTGATTATTTTTGTAATATTATTGTAAAAGATCACATGGACAATGAAACAATTGTCCCTGTTAGTTTACATGTAACATCCTCTACCGGAACAGGTAATGAAAACAACATTGATATTACAAAATTATATAATAATTTTCCTAATCCATTCAATAAAGAAACTATCATACGTTTTTCTCTTACTGACCCCGTTTCTGTAAATCTTGATATATATGATATTAATGGGAAGAAAATAAGAACACTTATTTCGGAAAACGAAATGACCAAAGGAAAATATTCTATTATTTGGAATGGAAAAGACGCAGAAAATAATTTCTGTTCTCCAGGTATTTATTTATATAAATTTTCAGCAGGCAAACGAGTGTTCATTAAAAAGATGATATTAATGAGATAATTTAGAATTACCAAATTTATATAATATTGAATTTCTCCAATTTCTAATTAAATACTAAATAGGGTGCGCCCATAAAGTCACACTCAAAGTCATTTCGACCGAAGGGAGAAATCTCCATATTTTAAAATTTAATAATCATTTTCCTGTTAAAATTCTTTAATTTTTAGATATTTGCAAAAAAATTAATGCATGGTATTTAGCAGTAGTTTATTCTTATTATATTTTCTCCCGTTATTTTTAATAATCTATTATTTATTAGATAAAAATTTTAAAAATATTTTTACCCTCCTTGCAAGTATTTTTTTTTACACATGGGGAGCTCCTGAATTTATATTTATTGTTTTAGGTTCAATAACAATAGATTATTATATTGTAAATGCTTTATACGGGTCACCTATTAAGAAAAAACGAATTTTACTTGCAATTTCTATTATTCTGAATGTAGGTTTATTATTGTATTTTAAGTATGCTAACTTCTTTATTGAAAATGTAAATTTCGCATTACAAAACTTTGGATTCGGGGAAATTGGATGGGTTAAAATAGCTTTACCTATTGGAATTTCTTTTTTCACATTTCAAAAATTAACCTATTCCATTGATGTTTACAGAAATGTTCATACTCCTTTAAAAAAAGTTACAGATTATGCAATGTACATTTTGATGTTCCCGCAGTTAATTGCGGGACCAATAGTACGCTTCAATGAAATTGCCGATCAGATTGAAGACAGAAGTAAACACGAAACTATTGATAATAGATTATTAGGATTTTATAGATTTATTATTGGTTTATCAAAAAAAGTATTAATTGCTAATGTACTCGGTGCCGAAGCAGATAAAATATTTGCAATCGGTTATAATGATTTATCTACATCTCTTGCATGGATTGGAATTATTGCTTATTCATTTCAAATATATTTTGATTTCTCCGGCTATTCTGATATGGCAATAGGTATAGGTAGAATGATCGGATTCAAATTTCCCGAGAATTTTAATAATCCGTATATTTCTCAAAACATCACTGAATTCTGGAAACGATGGCATATAACATTAAGTAGATTTATGCGCGATTACTTATATATTCCTTTAGGAGGAAACCGTGTTTCAAAAAATCGCCTTTATTTTAACCTTTGCTTTGTTTTTCTTATTTCAGGATTTTGGCATGGTGCAGCGTGGAATTTTTTAATCTGGGGTGCTTATCATGGAATATTTTTAATAGCAGACAGAATTTTTCTCATAAAATTTACACAAAGGATTGGAAAATATCCAAGTATTATTATTACATATATAATTATATTGGTCGGCTGGGTCTTTTTCCGTGTTGAAAATTTACCCGGATCATTTTCATACATTTCCAAAATGTTCACTTTTGATTTTAAAGAAACCATTTATTCTCTTAATTCAGAATTTATAAGCATACTTATAATTGGAGCATTCTTTTCTTTTATAGTGGCTTTCAAATTAGGTGTATGGTTGCAAGAAAAAATTTATTATACAAATTATAATTTAAAAGGAATTATATCAATGAGCATTTTGTCTGTTATTTTGTTATTTATATGTATAAGTTTTATAACTACATCAGGTTTTAACCCATTTATTTATTTTAGATTTTAATTATATGTATATAAAAAAATTTATACTGTTTTGTATATTAATTTTATTGCTCTTACCAGCTATTCAAAATTATTTTTCAATTATTAAATTAGCTCCATTAAAAGGCTCTTTTTCCCTAACTGATAAACCAAATTTTTCACAAAAGACATGGTTTACAGGAGAATATCAAAAACAATATGATGAATACCTTGAAGATCATATTGGTTTCAGAAAATTTTTTATCAGATCATACAATCAGATTAAATTTTCGTTTTATCATATAATAAATGCAAAAAATACTGTTATTGGGAAAAACGATATACTTTATCAGGATTATTATATTAAAGCATATTTGGGACAAGATTTTGTCGGTTATGAAATAATTAAAAAAAACATAAAAAAAATAGCATTTGTACAAAATGAATTAGAAAAAAGAAATGTTTTTTTATTTTTTTTGATAGCTCCCGGAAAGGCATCTTTTTTTCCTGATTATTTTCCACCTAAATATGACAAAATAAAAAAGACAGTAAGCAATTACGATGTCTTTATTGAAGAAATGAATAACAATAATATTAATTATATTGATTTCAGAAATTATTTTTTATCTATAAAAGATACTACTCGTTATCCTTTGTTTCCAAAGTGTGGCACCCATTGGAGTGGTTATGGAGTTACCCTTGTTGTTGATTCTTTAGTAAAATATATGGAAAAAACAAAAAATATTGATATGTCGGGTTTTTATTCTAATGGTGGCGAACTAAGAGATAAAAATTTATTATATAGTGATGCGGATATTGGTAAAGCCTTGAATTTTCATTGGGATATACCATCTAATAAATTATATTATCCAAATATTATTTTTGAAAATGACACAAATAAAATAAAACCGAATTTGCTTTCTGTTGGTGATAGTTTTGCACAGTCGTTAATTAATGGTTTTTATCCATTTTTTCCTAATATCTTTGATGAAAATACAAATTTTTGGTTTTATAATCAAAGAGTACATTACCCACCTCATGTTGTTGGGCAAAATTCGCATGTTCCTCATTTAAATTTAAAAGAGCAAATTGAACAAAGAGATTTTATAATGATAGGCTCAACCGAACACAATCTTGTAAATTTTGGTTTTGGCTTTATTGATGATCTTTATGAGTTATTTACTACAAATACAAATACAAAACATGAAAAAATAATGGAATTGGAAAATCAGATACGAAATAATCCTGAATGGTTGAACTTAATCAGAAGAAAAGCTAAAAAAAGAAACATTACTGTTGAAGAAATGATAACAATTGATGCAAATTATATGTATAAACAAAAATATTGGGATACTAAAGATGTAACTAATCAGTAATATTTTAACATTGAAATTTGCTTAACAAAAATTATTCTGTCAAAAGATTACTCATGAAAAAGATATATAAATACTTAATAATTATATCCTCATTAATCATCTTGTCTGTAATTATCATATATTTTAGTACTAATCTATTAAATAATAAAAAAGTAAAAACAGATAATATCATAAATTTAAAACAATCGGATGATAGTATAATTAGTTCCAAATATACAGATAAGCCTTTTATATTATCCATTGATCTGGAAAAACAAAATAAATTTAATAAAAATAACAGGATATATGATAGCAAGGCTCATTCGGGCAAGTTTAGTTCATTAATATCAGGGGAAGATAGTTATAGTATTATCATGCAAATAAAAGCTGAAGAGATTGGTATTGAAAACTTAAATAAAGTGAGTTTAAGTGCTTGGTTATATGCTTTTCCTTTTGAGGATATTTTAGATGCCGTATATGTTTTTTCTATTGAGGATACAAACCATAATAGTATTTTTTGGAAAGGAATAAGTATTTACGGTGAAAACTTTGAAACTAATAAATGGTTTAAAATAAGCGGTTTGCATAATTTATCAGATATTACTGTTTTACCTGAATATATTATTAAATTTTATATTTGGAATAGAAATGATACTGAAATCTTAGTTGATGATTTTTATATCGTTTTTGGTAAAGAAAATGAAAGAAGAGGCAATTCTGTTTTAGTAGATTTAAATAAAACCGCATTTCAACATACTTCTAATTTTAACTATCCGCCATTTAAAACTTGCTTTTTTAAAAAGGAAAATATTAATAATCTTGATAGTATTTTCCTGATAAATCATAATAATGAACTTATAGGAAATATTAAGCCCGATGATTTGATAATTATTGGTAATTTTAAAAGTAATAACAGTGGGATGAATAGTATAATTACTGCAAAGTCAGGAAAAAAACTCGAGTTATATTATTTTAATCCAAATGAAAGTAGGTTTAAAAAATTAATTATTGATACAGAAGACTATCCTTTAGATTATTTTTTTAATAAAAAAATTGTAGTGGGAAATTTTGATGAAAATCATTTTGATGAAATTTTAATTATTGATTATTCAAATAAAAAAGCCACATTAAATAAAATAATAATTACAGATATTAACAATTCATCTGTTTGTTTGTTAAAGACAATTTGGAAATCAACTATCGGTAAAATCAGTAATACGAAAATTGATGATTCAAATAAATATATTTCGGGTAATTTTTACGGAAATAATAAATACGAATTATTAATAATTAATAATAAAGGTAATTATGAATTCTTAGAATTTTCTGAAAACAAATGGAATCAAATAACCTCCACTATTAATAATCAAATTGATGAATGGAATTCTAATAAAAATAATATTGAATTTATCACTGGTAAATTTTTAAAAAACTACAAAAAAGACGTTTTACTTGGTATATGGGAGGAAAAAATAAATAAAAAATATAACTTTTCAATATATAAATTCAATTATGCTGATAAAGAATTTATTTCTCATTTTCCGGACACTCAGAAATCTATTGGGCTGATTATTGGTTTGGACACCCTGAAACCTTCCGATAAATTTCTAATTGGTAATTTTGACAATGACTATCAGGAAGAACTTTTAAGATATAACAGGGATTGGCGCTTTGATCTGAAAAAATTAGAATTAAATGATACTACATATCATATATTAGAAAATATTGACTTTGCCGGATACACTAAAAATTATAATCCTAAATATTATGAAATATTAAAACTATATACAGGAAATTTTATTCATCCTAATAAGTCATCAATTTTGACTATTGCAAGAAATTGTAAAAAAAATAATTTTGATGGAAAAAAATGTGATGAATATGTTAATTATCAAAATCTGCCAAATTCTATTCAGATTTATTCGCCGGATAATTAAAAATAGTCTATTTACAAGTATGAAAAATTTTGGTATTATATCTTTTATTTATTTAACTGTATTTTCTATGGTGAATTGTTCACATATAGAACAAAACTTAGAATCAGGGAATAAAATTTTTATCGTAAAAGATTTTAACCCATTAGCAAATTGGAAAAATAAAACAAAACACAGTAAAATTTTATTAGATTATGAAAATGCTATGAAAGGTTTTATTATACCATCAATTAATCAGGTTGAAGAAGGTGTTTTTATTTTTAATTTTTTGATAAAAAACACATTGACTAAACAACAAAATTTTTATTATAAAATTTATTATCAAAACGAATCATACAAATTTCCTGAAATAAATAAAGCCGATAGTACTATTGAAAATGAGTTTGCTCACGAAAATTTTTATGGTAGTTGGAAAGATGTTAAAAAACAATTTCTTATAACCAAACAAATCCCCGCTGATAATAAATATCATTTAATAGAAAATTCATTTTGCATCATTGGAAATCCAAGAAATGAAAAAAAATATTATGAAAACGATATTAATGACAGATGGAAAAGAAATCCAAGAGTTGGAGAATATAGCTTTTTATTAGTAGTTACAACAAAAGAAAATATTATTAATAATAAAATACCGGAATATATACAGGACATCAGTAAAAAAAGCAAAGACAGGTTTGTAAATCCTTATTATTATTATTTATATGGTGATGGAACAAAATTATTGAATACTATGATTGTAAAAAGCGAAAATTTTTTAAAGGTTCTTGCTAAACCCGACCTTGGAAAAGGTATTTATATAAATCCTCTTCAATTCAATAAGGAAAAATATGCTTCACATTTCACTAATTGTTGCGGACAGGATGCTGAATTATTTAATAATTCAATTTTTGAGCAATTCATTCATTATATTGATATTTCGACACAATTAAATAATATACCGGTAATATCGGACATTTTTGAAGATAATTATTCAAAAATTGATTATAATTGGAATAGCACATTTTATGAAAAAGAAGAATTAATTTCAACAACTTCCAGAACAGCACCTTTCCCGTGCAAATCTGTCTTTTCGGATAAAAAAAACCACAAAATAATTATAAAAAATTTAAAATCAAACTTTGGCAACTGGCAAAAACAAAATGTAGGTGTAATCTCTCGCCATGGATTTATCTATGGTAAGCATACTGTTAAGGTCAAACTTACCGAATTACTTAATAAAGAAAATATGTGGAATGGAATTACTAATGCCATTTGGATGTTTACTCAAAGTCAATCGGAATGGAATTGGAGAAGAGATTGTAATAAAGAAGGATATTTGGCAAATTACTGGGGTGGAGATCAGGATAAAAGAGTTAAAAAATTAGGTTATTCAGAAATAGATTTCGAAATATTAAAAACAGTTTTATATTGTCCTTCCTATCAGCTTCCTCCGGTTTACAATCGTCATATTCCTAATCAGTATAATATTAATGAGTGGAATATCCCATTTCCTCAGGAGATAATTGATACTGATGATAAAATAGTAGTTGCCTGTACAAACTGGGATATGGCATGTTGGGAACCTTCAAACTTTAATGCTGGGTGTCACTCAATTACATACAAAAATGAAACTTTTGAGGCTCATAGATGGACTAACTTATATAGAGCAATTACTGAAAAAAAACTTGAAAATGATGATGAACTTTTTGGTTCGGAATATTATTATTTTCAAATTGATTGGAGACCTACTGAAATAATCTGGCGAATAGGACCTAATAAGGATAATTTAAGAGTTGTTGGCTATATGAACAATACTATTACGTCAATTCCTAATAATCAAATGTTAATAATTATTACACAGGAATTTCACAATACTAAATGGTGGATTGGGTCTCAATACTCACAAGAAAACATTCCTTTTCCGAAAAAAGACATAATTGGCGAAATCTATGAATTAACTATTGAATAAGGATTTCTAAAATTAGTATTTACAAAATTCATTGTTACAATTCATTAATTTGCGGAGGTTTTATACTATAATATATCCCACTTAAAGAGACTATTGCTGTAATTAAATAAAACATTAAACTTAATGCTATTGAATTGTTTACATCCAAATCTATTAATCTTGCACCAAACAAAA
>JAIOSH010000413.1 GCA_021107685.1 Bacteroidales bacterium
TGGCAGCGTCCGGAGGTACAGAACCTTACAGGTGGCAATTTTTAATGAAGTATTCCGAAAATCAATACGAAGACAACTATCCCGGCATACAGGGTCAGCAGTTAAATCCAAACGACAATTTTACAGGTTATGCTATACAACCCATTGAATTTCCTTTTCCTTTTTATGGTAAAATGTATGATACTGTTACTATTCATGTGGACGGGTTCCTGATGTTCAACACATTGAAATATCCGATCCCTTACCAGGTAGATGATATGTTTCCTTTTAAACATGAATCTATGTTGGCACCTTTTCTAAACCAGAATTTATTAATTAATACATCTGCCGGAAACGGTTTGTGGTATGAAGGAAATGAGGATTATGCAGCATTCAGGTGGATTGAAACACTTGTGAATGAGAATGGTAATTATCAATTAGATTTTACTGCTATATTATATCCTGATGGATATATAGAATATTATTTCGATGATTTTAATGATCCTGATCATCTTTACAGGATTACCGGCATCTCAAACGGAGATGGAATTAATTATCAAATTGCCGGTTTTTCTAATCTCTTACCAATAGAATCGCCTCAAGTTGTTACATATACTCCCCAAAATCATCTTTCTTCCATAGATATTACCGAGGAGGGACTTTTAACTGTTTATCCTGAAGATGACAATAAAATCTATAATATTATAATTAATGTAACTGATAATAATAATATTTCAACTTCAAAAACCTACCAGCTTTCCGATGGCATTATTTTCGATTATACGATTATTTCGGGAGATGACAACCAAATTGACTATGGAGAAACACCTTTATTAAGCTTTACAATTAAAAATACAGGGAATCAAGCTGTAAATAATGTTATATTGACAGTTCAAATAAACGATGCTTTCATCACAATGACTGACAGTACTGAAAATGTTGGAATCATTAACCCCGGACAAAGTATTAATTTACCTGATGCAATTTCATTTTCAGTGGATGCAGGTATTCCTGATAATTACAATCTTAGATTTGATGTGATAATAAATACATCAACAGATTCATGGGAAGGAAGCTTTGACGTGAAAGCTTATGCTCCTGTTCTTTCGTTAGGTACTCCTATCGTGGATGATAATAACAATGGAAGATTAGACCCTGGAGAAACTGCCAACATTATAATACCTGTGAATAATAACGGACATTCAACAGCAATAGAAGTTCAGGGTCTGTTAAGCACATCCGATACTTATATTTCGCTAAACAGTTCAAATCAATTCTACTATGGCAACATCCCGAAACATGGCACAGCTTATGATACAATAAATATAACAGTTGCTAATAACACACCTGAAGGACATCTCTCACATTTTGATTTTGAAATCACAGCATCACCGGATTTTGTAATTGAAGAATCTTTCATTCTTTTAATAGGACGCTTTCCGGTTCTAATTGTGGATATGGATCCTGATTCGCTTTCCGGTCCGGTTATTAAATCAACTATTGAAGAACTTAATGTTTTTTTTAATTACGAAAATCACATACCGGACAATTTGGATATTTACCAGAATATTCTGATTGTATTGGGAAGAAAGTTCGGACAATATATTTTAACGGAATACGAAGGTGAAAAACTGGTAGATTTTCTCAATGCCGGTGGAAACATTTATATGGAAGGAGGAATGACATGGTTCGATGACCCACAAACTGCTGTTCATCCTATGTTTAATATCAACACAGAGTCTTTGGCTTCGTGGGATTATATTGATACGATTGCAGGCATTACAGGTACTTTAACAGAAGGATTAACATATATATATTCAGGAAATTTTGCATATTATAATTACTACCTGGTACCCATTGAGCCGGCTTATACCATATTGGAACGATTAAATGAACAACATGGATTTGCAGTCGCTTATGATAATGGGAGTTATAAAACAATCGGTTCTTCTATTGATTTTAGCGGTTTAAATGATGGAGTGCCACCCTCTACTAAAAATTATTTAATGGCAAAAATGCTTGAATTTTTTGGTTTGGATAGTATTTCTACATTTAATAAAGAGTATTATAATGATTTAGCTACTCCGGTAATATATTGTTATCCTAATCCATTCTCAGGGCAAACTACAATAAGTTTCTATCTTTCAGAGAAAAATCAAGTTGACATTACAATTTATGATATTTATGGTAATAAAATAACAACAATTATTACAGGAAAGAGATTCTCTGCCGGCTTACATTCCGTTATATGGGAAGAAAATTATATTTCAAATGGGATTTATATTTGCCAACTCAAAACAAAAGAAAATATTTCCAGTATAAAAATCGTTAACACAAATTAAACTATTTTTGTTCAATCTTATCTAAACGAAAAACTTTTACAAAATGAAAATAAAAAAAAATATTGCAATAAGCGATTCGGGATTTATTTTTAATCCTGCCAATGGAGAATCTTTCTCTGTAAATCCAATAGGTATTGAAATTTTTAATATGATGAAACAAAAGAAATCTCCTGAGGAAATAAGTAAGACAATTCTTGCTAAATATAATACTGATGAAGCAACTTTTGAAAAAGATTATTATGATTTCATAGGTATTCTTAATCAACATCTTTTAATTGATAATAATAATAATGAAAAGAAAAATTAATATTGCTGTTACGGGATTAAATGCTATTGACAACCCGGGTCCCGGAGTGGCAGTTATACGTGCTTTGCATGAAGCCAAATCTTTTGATGTAAAAATTATCGGATTAGCTTATGAATCGCTTGAACCCGGTATTTATATGCATGATATTGTTGATAAAACATACCAGATACCATATCCTTCGGCAGGAACAGAAAGCTTGATTAACCGGCTGGAATATATTCATTCTAAGGAAAATCTTAATGTAATAATTTCAAATTTTGATGCAGAATTATATTCTTTTATGGTGCTTCAATCAAAGCTTAAAGAAATGGGGATTAATACTTTTCTCCCTACAATAAAACAATTTAAAGAACGGGAAAAGATTAATTTACCTGAATTTGGGAAAAAGTATGGAATAAATGTTCCAAAAAGCAAAGCTATTTATAATGTAAATGAAATTTATGAATTAGTACATGAATTTACATACCCCGTGTTTGTGAAAGGTAAATTTTATGAAGCAAGTATTGCTCATAACGAAGAGCAGGTAAAAACACATTTTAATAATATCAGTTCCAAATGGGGGCTGCCTATTATCATACAACAATTTGTTCAAGGTACTGAATTTGATGTAACAGGACTTGGCGACGGGAAAGGAAATACAATTGCAGTTGTACCTATGCGTAAGCAATATATTACTGATAAAGGGAAAGCCTGGGGAGGTATTTCTATTGATGATGAGGAAATACTTGAATTAACAAAAAATTTTATACGTTCTACCAAATGGCGTGGCGCTTTTGAAATGGATCTGATGAAAAGTAATAATGAATTATATTTATTGGAAATTAATCCAAGAATGCCGGCATGGATATACTTCTCAGTTGGTGTTGGTCAAAATATCCCCGAAGCACTTGTACGATTAGCAATGGGTGAAAAAATCGAAGCTTTTAAAAAGTATTCCGTTGGTAAAATGTTTATTCGTTATGCTTATGAACTGATAGTTGACCTTAAAGAATTTCAACAAATCTCTACCACAGGTGAACTTTAGTTTTATTTACTGTCTTAAAAAAGCAACTAATTAAAATTTTCAAGTAAAAAAATAAATTAAAAAAATATTAAATTAATAAAACATGGAAAAACAAAGGTATGAACGTCCTGTAATAAAAAAATTAGAAACTAATGTGCCGAATAAATTCGGTTTAAGATCGGAATATGCTCCAATGACCCATATTGATGGAGTTGCCGTAAAGGATTTAATAAAAAAATACGGCTCTCCTTTATTTGTAATATCTGAAGAAACAATAAGAAAAACTTACAGGGATGCGAAAAAATCATTTACAACGCGTTATCCTAAAGTGCAGTTTGCATGGTCGTATAAGACTAATTATTTATCTGCCGTGTGCAATGTTTTCCACCAGGAAGGCTCGTGGGCTGAAGTTGTTTCAGGCTTTGAATATGATAAAGCAATAAA
>JAIOSH010000372.1 GCA_021107685.1 Bacteroidales bacterium
AAAACAAAGCAATGAATGGGAAATATACTGGGATTTTCATACAAACAAAAGAGAAGATGAGTATATTATTGATATTAAGTCTATTAGGCAATACAAGTTAGTTGCTTAATTTTGGTTACACTCAAATAAATTCAAAAATGATTTTTCTGGATAAAATATCTTATCTGTTTAAATTAAGGAATAATAGTGTTCATCTTACTCCAGAGGAAGCTGCTAAATTTGAAATTACAATAGAACAATTACTAAGTATATGGGAACAAACTGCTACTTTAATTAAAATATTGTCAGAGAAAGAAAAATTTGAAGAAGCAAGTATTTATGATATATTGAATGAAAATATACTAGAATTTAAAAAATACTGGGTGAGATGAATTTATTCCTTATGATAGCTATGGAACAGCGAAATTAGGTATGGATTATATAGGTTTGCAAATCAGTTATGGTTTTGCATTTTAATTATTAGCAAACTCTTTTAAAACGATCTTTCGACTTTTCAAGTCCTACCCCACATACCAGCCTCAACTTGAAAGTACCCAGAACTCGCGAAAACCAGCGATGGTCAAAAAAAGATTCGCAAGTTTACCCTGTAATGAAATGTATCAGGGGGTATTTAAATTATTTGAAAAAATTATTAAATTGTTATATTGTTGTGGTTTAACAATTTAGCCATATAACAATTTAACCATTGATACTCATTTATTAACATACTGTTGCGATTTAATTTTATAATACTTTAATTTTCGTGAGTTCAGGGACCATGTGTTTAAAACCCGTTCAAATCCATTGTTACAGTAGGTATCAACAATAATAATCCAATAAGCATTAAAATGATCATAAAAGGAGTTATCCATCTTACCCACTTATCATAAGGTATTTTAGCAACTCCCAAAACACCAATCAATACACCGGAAGTAGGAGTTATCATATTAGTGAATCCATCGCCGAATTGAAATGCCATTACAGTAGCTTGTCTCGACAAATTAATCAAATCGGAAAACGGAGCCATAACAGGCATAGTTAATGCAGCTTTTGCTGATCCTGAAGGAATAATAACATTGATAATTGTTTGTATAACATACATTATGCTTACAGTGGTTACTTTTCCAAATCCATACATTGCTTTGGAAACACTATATAAAATCGTATCAATAACTCTTCCATCTTCAAGAATTATTATTATCCCTCCGGCTAATCCAACTATTAAAGCAGCAGATAAAATATCCTTAACCCCGTCAAGGAAAAGCTTTGTTATCTTGTTGGCTGAATAATTTGCTGCAATACCTGATAAAATTCCCATAGCAAAAAACAGGGTGGCAATTTTCATAATGTACCAACCATAACCCATTACACCAACAATTAAAAACAAAATAGTAAATAATAATAAGTTAAGGATAAAAAAATGAACGGATTTTTTCAGGGTGAAAATTCCAAGAACAAAGAACAAACCAGTGCAAACAGGAACCATAGGTAATGTTGATGAAGCATTTCCGATTTTCATGGTTGTTTGAGGGTAGATAAAAGAAAAAATTACAAGAGATACTAAAATAAAAAAATAAACAAACCAGGCACTTAAAGGTGTATAGTATTTCACTGTTTCAATATCTCCACTGCTCCTTTTTCGCCAATATTCATCATCACTATAAACTAAAGATGATTTCGGATTTTTCCTGATTTTATTTGCATATCTCAGAACCCAAATTATTCCAATGGTATTAATAACAAACCAACAAAAAAGCCTGTATTCAAAACCTGAGAACAAAGGTAAATCAGATAAACCCTGTGCTATTCCAATTGTAAAGGGATTTAAAACTGCTCCTGCAAAGCCAAGTCCTGCAGCTACAAACACCATACAAACCCCTGTAATTGAGTCATAACCCATTGATATTGATAAAGGAACAAGGATAATGATAAAGGCAATGGTTTCTTCGCTCATACCGAAAACCGCACCAAATATACTGAACATGATCATTACCATTGTTATTATTATATTATTAACACCGAGAGCTTTTAAAACTTTCCAATGTTCAATTTTATTTGTAAATTTCAGGAAGGAAAAAATACCTACATCTATTGCCCTGCTAAAATTCATTATCCAGAACGCACCTCCTATCATCAGGATAAATACAATTATTCCCGACTGCCGTTCGAAACCTTTAAATAAAGCTGCAAAAACCTGCCATGTTTGCGGTTCTCCTTCAACACGATGATAAGAACTTTCTACAATTATCTCTCTTTCATGCCCCTGTACCATTGCTGCTTTCCTTTCAAATACACCACTTGGAATAAACCAGGTCATTATAGCAGCTATAATAATGATGAAAAAAATAATTACATAAGTGTGTGGAATCTTTTTAAACATAATCAATAATTTTGAAACTTGCCAAAAATAAGAATTTTTTTAAATTTCCAGACAATTTTATTAATTAGAGTCTGTCCACAATATCCGATTTTTTATAGGTCGTCCCTATGGGACTTTTGTAACTCTCTCATTATCACCCCTGATACTGTCAGGGGTTACAAATAGCTCGTCTCTATGAGACTTTATGGACAAGCACTAATTAGTGTCCATCCATAAAGTTATTTAGAAAAAATGAATGGACACGAATTACACTAATTTTCACTAATTTAATTCGTGTAAATTTGTGAAATTCGTGTCTTTTTATAAGTTTATGGATGGACACTAATTAGAATTTTTCATCATATTTAGTCCAAAGAAAATCTCCGAGTTCCTGTGCTTTTTTCACAACTTTCTCTCCCCAATCATTTGTATATTTAGTTAAAATTTCTCTACTTTTTTCAGATTTATTTTCCTTATACATATTCAGTGCCTTTTTTTCAATTTCTTGTTGATTATTAAAAAGTTCTTGTTGCCAAGGGTTCCAGACTGCATCAACATCATTTCGCATATCTCCCCAGCGTTGTGCTGATAAAGTACCCAAACGGTTAAACACCCACCATGCCGATTCCATTGTAAAACCATTTGTTCTGCCCGGAGTTTTGTACGGTTGAGGCAAATCGGTTACACTGCAATAAACAGGAATATAAATTGATGTTGCAACATTATCCATTGCCAGCCAGACCACTCCGCCAATTTCATCAGGTAACCAGTTACGACATTGAATAATAGTAGCATACATTGTGTACCAACGGGCAATTGTTCTCTCGCCTCTCCATCCCCAGCCGCCGTTTATCTTAAACAGTTTGTTCATATCATAAGGCATGTGCGGGTTGGCTAATGGTGAAATAATCACTTTCCCACTATCATCAGCCACTGTAAGGTCTTTAATAAAATTGAATGGTGTTCCTTCATAATAATCTTTAAAAATTAAAACTAATTTTTCTAATGAAACGGGTTCATCGGGTTTTACTGAAAAGGGATGATTTTCGGCATTCGGGTCAAGGTTTAATAAAGGGGCAACAAGGTCAAACACACGCCATTCACGTCTTCGGGCAGCTAATGATGTCCGGCTGTGAGGAGCATAGGCATAACAAAATCTGAAAGACTCTGTTTCAGGGTTCCACCAGCCACTGTCCTTAGCCATTTCAAAAATATTTTCAGAAGCCATAAAATAATCGGGATTATCAATATCAATTTCCTTTATAGTACTTGCATTTGCATTCACTGCTATATGTTCATCCGGTACACGCTGTGCAACCCAGACAGAACCTGTATTTCCTTTTCCGGGTCCTACAATCTCAAAATGCCAGACTTCATTTTTATCTGCAATTGTCAAACATTCGCCCGCATCAATCCATCCAAATTTTTTTGTAAGTTTACCTGCCATTTTAATAGCTTCTCTTGAAGTAGTGCATCTTTCAACCATTAACTGACAAAGCCTCTGACAATCAATTAAGCCATTATCCGACTGCAAAATCTCCCGTCCACCGAATGTAGATTCGCCAATAGCTAACTGATGTTCATTCAGACAGGGATAAGCTGTATTTATATATCCGAAAGTATGTTTGACCTGGGGTATCTCACCAATTTTATTATGTGCATAAGTTGGCATTGCAAATGTATCGCAGGGTGTCCTTTTAAACATTGGTGTCATCGTTCCGGGTTTATGGTCTTTTGCAGGAATAATATCTATCCAAGAACGTGTTCTGTGGCTATCATCAGTGTGTGAAGTTATAACTGAACCGTCGGCACTTGCCTTTTTACCAACTGTTATTGAAGTGCAGCCATCAGGATAATCATTTATCCAGTCAGTTTTATCAACCTGTGAAAAAACCAAACTAATAAAAAAAATGTTTATTGTAAAAAAGGAAAAAATCGGTTTTAAAAAATTTTTTTTCATAATAGGATAATTTTTTATTTAATTTTACGAAAATTTGCTAAATATTAATCAGCAAAAATATTAATTCTTTCCTAATGAGCGAACAAATAAAACATGAATGTGGTATTGCTTTAATCAGATTATTAAAACCACTTGAATTTTACCTTGCAAAATATGGTACAAGTTTTTACGGTTTGAATAAACTACACCTGTTAATGCAAAAACAACACAACAGGGGACAGGATGGTGCAGGAATTGCCTGCATTAAATTTGATCTTGAACCGGGTAATAAATATATTAACAAAACTCATTCAAATTCTTCATCCCCTATAAAAGATATTTTTAATGGAATTTATGATAAATTAAATGCTATTAAGGAAAAAAATCCAAAGCGATTAAAAGATATATCATGGTTAAAACAAAATATTGAATTTGCAGGTGAGCTTTTCTTAGGACATCTACGCTATGGCACTTATGGTCAAAACCAAATTGAAAATCTTCATCCCGTAATAAGAGAAAATAACTGGAAGACAAAAAACCTGGTTTTAGCAGGAAATTTTAATTTAACTAATGTTGATGAGCTTTTTGAAAAATTAGTTGATTTAGGTCAATATCCTGTTGAAACCTCAGACACAATTACAATTCTTGAAAAAATCGGGCATTTCTTAGATGAAGAAAATGAAGTTTTATACAGGCAATATAAAAAAGAAGCTCTTTACAAAAAAAATATAACCGATAAGATTGCACAAAATTTAAATATTCAAAATATACTAAGTAAATCATCCGAATACTGGGACGGAGGATATTCTATTGCCGGATTATTAGGTCATGGCGATGCTTTTGTACTTAGAGATCCGGCTGGTATTCGTCCGGCATTTTATTATAAAGATGACGAAGTTGTTGTTGTTACTTCAGAACGACCTGTCATTCAAACAGCTTTTAATGTTCCTGTTGAAAAAATTAAGGAGGTAAAACCGGGCTTTGCTTTGATCATTAAAAAGAATGGTGAAACTGGTGAATTTTTATGTAAAAAACCCATTGATAAAAAATCCTGTTCTTTTGAAAGAATTTATTTTTCAAGGGGAACTGATATTGATATTTACAAAGAAAGAAAAAAATTAGGCAAATTATTAACTCCTTCAATTTTAAAAGCTATTGACTATGATTTGCCAAATAGTGTGTTTTCTTTTATTCCCAACACCGCTGCTGTTGCTTTTAGGGGATTAGTAGAAGAACTCCATTTATTTTGCACAAAAATTTACAAGGATAAAATTATTCAATTAGGCAATAAAATAACATCAGAAAACCTTGATGAAATTTTTTCAATAAAACCAAAATTTGAGGAAATTGCCGTTAAAGATATTAAATTAAGAACTTTTATCACACAGGATACTCAAAGAGATGATTTGGTAGCACATGTATATGATGTAACTTATGGTATAATTAAAAAAGGAATAGACAATTTGATTGTTATTGATGATTCAATAGTAAGAGGTACAACATTAAAGCAAAGTATTATTCGCATCCTTGACAGCCTGTACCCTAAAAAAATAATCATTGCTTCATCTGCTCCCCAGATTCGTTATCCTGATTGCTATGGTATTGATATGGCAAAGCTCAATGATTTTATTGCTTTTAAGGCTGCCATTGAATTGCTAAAGGATACAAATCAAACTCATATTATTAATGAAGTTTACAAAAAATCTAAAGACCAGGAAAATTTACATAAAGAAAAAATTATAAATTATGTAAAAGAAATTTATATGCCTTTTACAACAGAGCAGATATCGGAAAAAATTTCAGAATTGCTAACTCCAAAAGAAATTCAATCGGAAGTTAAAATAATTTACCAGACCATTGAAGATCTACATGAAGCAACTCCTGAGCATAAAGGAGACTGGTATTTTACGGGCAATTATCCAACTCCGGGCGGAAATAAAGTAGTTAACAAATCATTTATTAATTATATTGAAGGAAGAAATGTTAGAGCATATTAATACAAAAAAAATTGGTTCAATCATAGATTGAACCAATTATCAATAGTTCCAAAAACTTTTTTTATTTAATAATAAGTTTTTTAATATCAATCTGTTCTCCATTAATATTTAGCAGTACAAGGTAAATACCAGTAGGCAATTTGTCTTCTAAAACAATAGTTTTATTATTATTTTTTATGTGTAGTTCTTTAATAAGTTTTCCTAAAGAATTATAAATCTGTACTTCAGAAGATATATTACTATTAGTAACAATATCAAGATATATCATGTTGTTAGCCGGATTTGGATATATATTTAAATAAGAAGCTTTTGTTTCTTCAATTTCATTTATCTGAGCAGATTTCCTATGTGGGGGCTTTTGAACAGCATTCCAGTCAGTTTCTACAACATTTACTCCATCAACAATAACAAAATTACCATAGGTGAGTTCGGGATTATAGTAAATGGTTCCAGTACCGGTAAAAATAACATCCATAATTATTACATTTGGATGAATATACAACGTTCCTGTGATATGGTACTCTGATAACTCGTCACTTGGAACAGGAACATCTCTTAGATCTTCAAAATTAAAGCCTTGTGGTATCCAATAATTTACATTCCAATAATCAACATCGTTTCTGTCTGGATATTTGCCATGAACTGTAAGAAATTTATATCCACTAGGAAAAATTAGAGGATCATTTGTCGAAATTATACACCTGCTAGGATTATAAATAATTTTTTCTGATGGATTTATTATTGTTAAATCAATAGCTGTCTGGATATCATATACATGCTCAATACCTTCATCAATATAGTATGAACCTGAATTATTAGTGTTATAATGCCCTTGGTTATCAAATCCTGCATAAGCGCTTCCATTAGAATTTCTAAGTGGCGAAAAAAGTAACGAATATTCGGGAGGATGAATACCTACACAATTATATAATAAAAAATTGCAGTTATTCAATGGATAAAAAGGTGGTGGTTTGTTATCAATTTTTGGAAAATAGTTAATAGAGCCGTTATTATATGTTAGGGGGGGGCTATTATACCAATTGTCATTTGACACTTCACCCCACCATAAATGACCACCTTCATCACAATTTATTTTCGGATTAAACATTACATCAAAACGTCCAGGATTACCTGCTTGTGATACATTAGATCGGTAAAATGGGTAAAATTTCATTCTACCCCTGGTATTATCATAAATCCACACTAAAGAATCAACAATATTATCGTCATGAGAAGTAAATTCATGAATATATATAGTATGTTTTATAACTGTATGTGGCAACAGTACTCTAGATTGTGATGGTAGATAAGTAACGAAAGCAGTACTCAATAATGCCATATAATTACCAGATTGTTGTTCAAGTGGATGTATATCAAGTTCTGAAAAAATTATCCATTCATTCCAATCCCAGCCCTTTCCTGTCCATTCATCAAAAGTTATATCGCCATAATCATTATCAATAACGTTGAAAGTTCTACCTGTAGTACCGATACATCCAGGATAACAAGTAGGTATAAAAGGAAAAGATACGGCTTCAACCTTAAAACTCTTTGCATAATTACAATAATCAGCATACCAATGTAATGCGGTTATTGAAATATCGTATTCGCCATCATAATAATCGGGTTCATATGGGTTAAATGTTACCCCCCACAAATCATCAACATTATAAGGGTTAGGAAAATCTTGTGTAAATGAGAAACTTGAAATAAAAATTAAAATTAAAATTAATAGATTTTTTTTCATAGTTTTAAATTTTTTTTGGTTTATATTTTACAAAAAAGCACTTTTTTATTATTTTAAACAAAATTAAAAAATATATATATAATAAACAAATTTTTTTCCAAAACAATTTACAAATAAAAAAAATCTATATGAAAATAAGAATAACCTCATTCTTTTCAGTACTGGGGTATAATTTTTAAAAGTAACAAAGTAAACTCTTGAAAATTTAATTTATGAATTATTTAATATTCCGATTAATTTTTTCTGCTAATTCAGCAAATTCCTCATGTGTGAGCTT
>JAIOSH010000344.1 GCA_021107685.1 Bacteroidales bacterium
CTATAGAAACCTACTAATTCAAATTCTACAGGATTCGAGATATCGTAAATTACCAAACCTGCATCAGTTCCAACATATGCTAGATTATCAATTACTTCAATTTCATAGCAATAACCGCCATTAAGAAAAGTCTCACTCAGTAATCCATAGTTTTCAATATATGAATTATTTATTTGAGCCTGCTGGGCGGAAATTAAACAACTAAAAATGAAAAATTGACAAAATATAAATAGTGGTCTCATAATATTACAGATTGATACCTCAAAGATAAAGATTAATACTAAAAAAAAATAGTAATAACCGGATAATATCTTTCCTTAAAGTATTTTTGATATTTCCTCCATTGAATTAATTTCATAAGTAATTTCCTCTGAATGTGAAAGATTATCAAAATTAAAAAACACCTGATCCATACCAACAGTCTTAGCTCCCTGTATGTCAACAGAAATATCATCTCCTATCATAAGACTTTCTTCGGGAAGAGCATTTGTTTTTAATAATGAATATAGAAATATATTTTTGTCAGGTTTTTTACAACCTGCTTCTTCAGAAGTTATTATCTCGGTAAAATATTTTTTTAAATCATTAGCTTCTATTTTTTTAAATTGCACTTCTTCAAAGCCGTTGGTAATAATATGCAAATAATATTTATCTTTCAAATAATTGAGCATTTTACGGGTATGAGGAAATAAATTTGTTTTAAGAGGACTGATATTTATATATTCTACGGCAATTTTTTTTGCCAATTCACGGTCTTCAATACCAAAATCTTTTAAAGTAAGGACAAAGCGTTCAACACTGAGAACTTCTTTCTTAAGTTCCCCCTTCCTGTATAGGTCCCATAATCTAAGATTGTGCTGTCTGTATGTATTGTAAAAATTTTCAAATGTATTAATTCCTTTATCCTTCAATTTATACTTATCATAAATTTCTTTAAAAGTTTCTAATGAATTTTTATCAAAATCCCAAATTGTACGGTCTAAGTCAAAAAAAATGTGTTTATATTTTTTCATATTTATTTTTTATCTTCTTAATAATATAAAAAACCCATATTATTAGCTAAAACAGTAAGTAAAAAAGACAGGGTTAGAGAAAACAAAGGAGCCACTAACCATACTATCCAGAATTTCCTGACAGTGCGATCTACAATTATTTTTTTCCATCCCATTTTGGTAATTCCTAAAGCTATGATTGCCATTGTGTTCAATTGCACTAAAGAAGTAGGTATTCCCTTAGTAATTGATACGGTAAGTAAAAGAGATGCCGTAATAAAAGATATTATCGTAGCTTCAATAGGACTAATATCTACAATACCTTTACCCGTGTTTTCAACGATTTTACGCCCGAAAATCGAACTCCCTATTGCAAAGCAGGGTGCTATTATTAAAGTTGAAAGTATCATTATTAAAATGAATTTATCATCCTGACTCGGATCAATATTCAATTCATTTATAACCATTGAAGCAATGGGACCTGCTGCATTACCTACATTATTTGAACCAATAGCAAATGCTACATAACATGATGATATAATTACAACCATCCTTAAAACAGGATGGTTGGATATATCTCCAAATCTCACCGATATCATTTTCTTAAATAAAGGTTCAATATATTTGCTAATAATAAAAACCAAAGCAAATGCAATAAAAGGTAAAATACACCATGTTGGAATAATTTCATATAATAATTTTTGTGTATTCAGATCATTAAAGTATATTGCAGGACCACATAATGCAAATACGGTAGATTGACTTGTTGATTGGGGTACACCGAGAAGATTTGCTATTAATAAAGAAATTGCAACAGATATCAAAATAATTGTCGCAATAGTTAATGTAATATTGTCAGGGGGTAAAATTCCTTTTCCCATTGTTAATGCAACCTTTTTACCTGCAATTATTGCTCCTAAAAAAACAAATATTCCAAATAATCCGGGTATGGCAAATCTTCTGATAATATTAGACCCGTAAGCTACTGAAAAAGAAGGTGCTGTTCCACTTCCTCCCATATTGATTGCCAAAAACATACCAACAAGGAAAGGTATTAAGAGGATATTAAACAATGGAGACAACATGATTTCTTAATTTGAAGATTTTTGTAAAATTATATAATAAATTTTATGGCTGTATAAAAAAAATTAAAAATATATTAAAAAAAACTTGACTTGTGTAAATTTATGTTGTATTATTGCAATATCATTTTAATATCATTATAATATTAATTTAAATCTATGTATTATGAAAAAAGAAAAAAGTTATTCCCCTGCTTCAGGGTATTTAGCATTAGTTGTAGTTTTATTATTAATCATTTTACCAATTTTAAGTATGGTATATATAAAACTATTCTGGATGGCAATCATACTATTATTCGGTTTAGTGGGTATTGGCGGTTTTGTTATTGTAAATCCAAACGAGTCAAGTGTTCTTGTATTATTCGGTGCTTATAAAGGTACTATTAAGAAAAACGGTTTCTTTTGGGTAAATCCATTTTTTACTAAGAAAAAAATATCCCTAAGAGCATTAAACCTGGACAGTGAACCTATAAAGGTAAATGATAAGATTGGAAATCCTATTATGATAGGAATTGTTTTGGTTTGGAAAGTAGAAAACACATACAAAGCTGCTTTTGATGTTGACAATTATTCACATTTTGTTGATATACAAAGTGAAGCGGCAATAAGAAAACTTGC
>JAIOSH010000307.1 GCA_021107685.1 Bacteroidales bacterium
ACTAAGTCCGATAATTTATAAAACAAAACCTCATAGTGTATAAAACCTTTAAATGTTTAATAATAATATTAATTTTTTCAGCTAAGATTTTTGCACAATCCGATACTATTTGGATTGATGAGTTAGAAGTTAGTGCTTACAGAGTGCCAACAACATATTCGGAAACTTCAAGAGTAGTTTTAATAATTACAAAAGAAGAATTAGATAATTTTCCTGCCAATAGTATTCAGGAAGTATTGGAATATACCCTGAATGTTGATGCACGCCAACGAGGAAATAATGGTGTACAAGCAGATATTAGCATCAGGGGAGGTTCTTGTGAGCAAACACTCATCCTGCTGAATGGAGTTAAAATCAATGACCCGCAAACAGGGCATCACAATCTTAATATCCCTGTTGCTTTGGAAGATGTTGAAAGAATAGAAATTCTCGAAGGACCCGGTTCAAGAATATTTGGACCAAATTCTTTTAGCGGAGCAATAAATATAATTACAGGAACAAAAAAAGACAGAAATTTGAAATTGTCTTTATCAGGAGGCGAAAATGAATTTTACAATATATCAACAGGAATTACCTATAAATTCGGCAATATTAAAAATCATTTATCATTAAGTAAAAAAAGTTCAAAAGGATATATTGAAAATACTGATTTTGATATTTCAAATATTTTTTATCAGGGTATAATTACATCCCAATCAGGAAAATTAGACTTACAAGCAGGTTATCTTAATAAGAAATTTGGTGCAAATAGTTTTTATACACCTAAATATCCTAATCAATTCGAACATATTAAAAGCAAATTTGTAAGTGTAGGTTATTCAACAGATGGAAAGATCAGGTTTACGCCAAATATATATTGGAAAAGGAATCATGATAAATTTGAATTGTTCAGGGATAATCCCGCTTCATGGTATAATAGTCATAATTATCATTTAACAGATGTTTATGGAATTGATTTAAATGCAAGTATTAATTCAAAAATCGGAAGTAGTGCAATTGGTGCTGATTTTTACACTGAAAAGATATTAAGTAATATATTAGGAAACCCTATGAATGACACCATATCTGTTCCAGGAGAACCTGAAGGATTTTTTACTCATTCTAAAGAAAGACAAAATATTAACTTGTTTATGGAACAAAGCATTTTTATAAACAAATTTTCTTTTTCAGCAGGATTTTTATTAAATTATAATTCGGATTATCTATGGAATATTAACCCGGGCATTGATATAAGTTATAAATTTTCAAATAAATTAAAATTATTTGGTTCTGTTAATCAATCCTTGAGATTCCCGACTTTTACCGATCTTTATTATGTTGGTCCGACTAATATTGGAAATCCTGACCTGAAACCCGAAAAAGCAATAACTTATGAAACCGGTATAAAATTTTTAAATGATTTTTTAAGGACGCATTTTTCATTTTTCAGAAGAAACGGAAAAAATATTATTGATTGGGTAAAATTGCAGGATACATTAAAATGGGAAAGTAAAAATATTACTGAATTAATTACCAATGGTTTTGAACTTTCTTTTAATTTATCTTTTGAAAAATTATATAAAAAAGATATTTTTATTAAATCCATAATGCTTGGCTATGCTTATATGAACACAGAAAAACAAAGCGGCAATTATATTTCAAAATATGCGTTAGATTATTTAAGACATAAAATATCTATTACTTTGCAACATAGTATTTATTGGAATATTGGGGCTTCCTGGTCTTTTACATTTCAGGATCGCGATGGAACATATTATGATTACAATTTGCAAAAAGAAGTTGATTACAACCCATTTATGTTATGTGATACTCGTATTTACTGGAAAAAAAATTTTGTAAGTATTTATTTTGAGGCTTCAAATTTATTTAATACCAAATATATCGACTTTGCAAATATTGAAATGCCAGGCAGGTGGGTAAAAGGGGGGATTATATTTGATATGGATATTAAAAAGAGAAACAAATAATATATACTGCCCTATTAATCAATTCCTATTCTTTAATTTTGAGGATAGATTTTTTTTAAAAAATGCTTGAATGGTATAATGATATAATGGTATAATGATATAGAGGTATTAATATTTGTATTACCCCATTTCCCTTATTTTCCCAATTTTCCCTATTTCCCTTATACCCCAAATAATAACATTTACCAAGAAATTTTTATAGTTAATTTAATACTGATTACCTACAATTAGTTATATATTTGTTTAAATTTTAATTGTAAAAAAAGTTTTATGAAAATAGTATTTATAACAGGTTCAAGCAGTGGAATTGGAAAAGCAACTGCAATAAAGTTTGCTCAAAATTCCTATAATCTTATAATAACAGGGAGAAGAAAAAACATGTTGGATGAATTGGCAGCAAAGCTGATAAAAAAATATAAAATTGATATACTTAGTATAAATTTGGATGTAAGAGATAAACAGGCTGTTGAAAAAGCAATAAAAACATTACCCGAAAAATGGAAAAAAATCAATATACTGATAAACAATGCAGGCTTGGCAGTAGGATTAAATCCTATTCAAGATGGCATTATTGATGACTGGGAAAGAATGATTGATACAAATATTAAAGGATTGCTGTATGTTTCAAGAAATATTATGCCAATAATGATTGAAAATGGTTTTGGTCATATAATTAATATTGGTTCTATTGCAGGAAAAGAGACATATCCGAAAGGTAATGTTTATTGTGCGACTAAACATGCGGTAGATTCATTAACAAAAGCAATGAGAATAGACCTGTTAGAATATGGAATTAAAGTAACACAAATAGCTCCCGGTGCAGTAGAAACGGAATTTTCAATTATAAGGTTTAAAGGTGATAAGAAAGCTGCGGATAATGTTTATAAAAAATTTACACCTTTAAAAGGTGAGGACATTGCAGAGGTTATATATTTTGTAACAACACTCCCTCAACATGTTAATATTAATGACCTATTAATTATGCCAACAGCACAGGCAAGTTCAATGCACATTAACAAAGATTAAATTTGTTGCTTAATTGGATTTTGATTTTATAAATGGAATTATTAATCCTGAATATATTTATTCAAATCTCTTTTAATTTTTTTGCAAAGTTTTGCCTGATAAATTTCTTTTGATAATAAGATCATATTTTTTATTGCACGATCATTTGAAATGCCATGACCAATAACAACAGATGAGTTTATTCCAAGAATAGGGCTGCCACCATAATTTTCATAATTAAAACGACTAAAA
>JAIOSH010000500.1 GCA_021107685.1 Bacteroidales bacterium
TAAACAGGCAATTAGATAAAAATAAGTATTCTATAGAATGGGATGGCACTGATGAATCGGGTAATTATCCGGACAATGGATTATACCTGTATAAATTATCTGCTTCGGATTATACTTATATGGGAAAAATGCTATTGTGTAAATAGATCATAACCTAATGCTATAGAATTGCAAACTTAAAAAACACCGCCAAAGGTAGTTTTGTTCAACGCTAGTCTGTCTAAAAAATCTTTGTTTTATAAAAATATTGCTCAAAAATAAGACTTTCTGAGCAATAATCAAAATTTAACTGCTCATAATATACATCCGGCAAAACGTCTCAAAATTCGTTGTATTTGATTCCGCCACACGTATAGGCTAAGATTTAGCGTTTTAGGTAACCCAACATAAAGAGATTCAACGAAACTAACCGAAAATAATGACATAAGCAAATTTTTTATTCTAATTTAAATATCAAGTAATGATTATTCATTTCTTGTATTTTATCATAGATCTCTTTTACAGTTCTTATTTTATCTACAGTAACTTTATTATTAGTTATTACAAAGTAACTTGTTATTTTTAAAGCATTAGGTTTTATCTGCTCAACACTAATAATTAGTTCTCCAAACTCATTGTTAATTTTAGTACTATCAAAAGAACTTATCAATTTAATATTTTTATCAAACTGTATATAATATACATACGAATCTATTCCACAAAAATCCGGATAAAAATCTAATTGGCGATATGTTGTATCAAAATCATTATATATGATATGATTAAACCAATTTTTCAAATTTAAAGAAATAGTATCATTATTTGTTTCAAGTAAATTATTGAATTGGTATTGAGTATTAACAACCGTTGGAAAAGGAAATTCCTTGCTATTTACTTTGGTTTCCTGACTAATTACCTGAACCTGATCATTCAACTCCCATATCTTTTTATTATATAATTTATTGATAGTTTCATCTTTGTGATTATACTGATATAATCCTCGTGTAAGTGTTGAATACTGCCCTGATAAATTAATTCTTGCATTAAAAATAGCCGATAGTGTATCTAAATTGATCTTCACCATGATATTATTTCTTCGTGTGTTCTCTGTTCTATAGGGTAATATAATTTGTCTGAGATTTTCGTCAATTGGATTTTTGTAGTTTAAATAATCATTTAAATGAACCAATCTGGCTTTTGCATTTTCAAAATAAAATGGGATTTCATTCAAGTAATAACCAAATCGTGACTTTTTGGGATATAAGTATTGTATGCTATTATTTTTTAATAAAACTGCAAATAAATAGTCACTGTCATACATTGGAGCAAAATATTCATTACTTATCTCTCCTGTTCTATTATCACATAAATAAGCAGTAAAATAATTCAAATCTAATTTTAAAATAAGAGCTACATAAAGATCATATCTGCTTATATCTCTTACGGTTTTCTTACTGACATAATCTCCTATTCTCGGATCACGAGTGTCTATCCTTTTGAAATAATTAATATCATTTTCAAATTTAAATTCATCAACAATTGTATTATTTATTTTCATCAATTTAAAATAGCCAAGGCTATCGTTTGTAATATCCTGTGTTTCTGTTTTTACGAATTTCTCTATTTGAATAAATTGTTTTGTATTAACACCCTGAAATATTGATCTCGCAATTCCCAAATGATTCTTTTCTCTTTGGTATGAAAATAATGAATAAAAGGGAATATATTTTTCTTCAAAAGAATATGGTAAAGTATATAACAATTCATAGGGTTTGATTGAGAAAATCAGGTGAGGCATGGATAGATATGGGCGACAACCTTCTTCATTAATACAACCGTATAAGTTGCTTTTATTCCAATAATAAACTTTCTTATTATCCATATCTATAATGCTGTCAGGTGTAGCATTATTCTTAAAATCAATATTTATATTTAGCTCGGAATTATGCGTAATGGTTAATTGATAATTTTCTTTAAATATGTCATTATTAAAGTAAATTCGAAAAGAAGATAGCTTAGCAAAATTATCAAAATACTTAATATCATAGTTATATTCAACAATTACCTCATCACCTATATTCAGATTCTCAATTTGATAGATATATTTTTCAAAATTTCCATATATATTATTTTCGACCATAACCATTTTTACATGATCAATAGTTTGTTTAATCTCTGCATCTTTTCTTTCACCATTTTTTGTTGTAATCGTTCCTTTAAAATAATTACATTCCAGATAAGTATAAACATTAGTGTAATTTCTATCTTTTGGAAAATGTGAAATATATGTGGGATCAAATGTTTCGGGCAGGGTAAATTTTGAGAACCTTTCAACTCCAGCTAAAGTTAGAACTTTAAACTTTATCTTTTTCGTAATTGAAAATTTAATAAAACTTGCTTTTCTTCCAGTGATTTCAATAGTATTGTTTTCATTAATTATTTTGACATCATTATTTGCGGAGTGTTTAATTGAAGATGCCGAAACACCATCTATAAATTCATTTGGAATACTTTGGCCTAAAAGAGATATATGTGTTATAATGAAAATAAATATTAAGAAGTAAAAATTGTTGGTTTTCATATTTCTAAATAATTAATAGACTTTATTACATTTGGTTCATACAAATCATCAATGAATAATAAAAATGTGTTTACTTATATAGTTTCTGTAAAAGTTCTTCAACGTTTGGATATGGCGTTTGGCCGTTCACTACTCAAATATATATTGATTTGTACTTCATTTTATGTTTACAATTTTTTGTCATGATGACCCAAATTCGGCCATGTGCTATAAGGTGCTGTTATCTTCTGGTCTTTTATTTGTTTTCTTTATTGTTCAATTTTTTCCTGACTTGAAGATAACGTTTAGCTATGGCGTGTTTTAATGTGCTATACACGTTGGCACTGCTATTTTAATTCGAATAAGAGAGATAGATTTAAATAATATCTTACCGATTCAATATAAGAGACTGTTTCACTAATATTTTCATTAATCATACAAGTGCTCACTTCTTCTATTGATTGACCTCTTGCTGAAATTTGAAATGATGTTAGATTATTAGTCGCATAATTTTCAAAATCACCATTTTCAGAGTTTAATGCATATTCAAATTCTTGATTATTTTTAATTTGATATAAATTTTCTAATAGTTCTTTTGCTTTTGCAAAGCCTATTATTTTACCATTATGATTTTCAAAAATCACTAAGTCACAAAGTGGTTTGCTCGAATTAATTAAATCCCAATCTGAAGATTGTGGAAACTTTGACCAATTCTGATAAGAGTCAATGGTATTTCGAACAAATTCAAGATTACTTCTATCTGTCATTAAATATAAGAGAACAAGAGAATAATTATAATGGCGATTAGTATTCACAATAAATCTTAGAGCTTTTTTCCCATTTAAAGGCGTCATTAACCAAGTTTGATATTTAGCCCAAGCCTCTGGATTACCTTTATCAAAAGCGTAAAGATTCTCTAAATCGTCGAGTGATTTAACTACAATTCCAATTTTATCTATACTGGTATTGTCCAATTTTGAAATTAAAACTTGAAGTACGGAAATGTTTGAATCTATTCGAGTAGTTTTCGTATTAATTATCTTAGTTCTATCATCAAGGTTTTTAAAGATTTGATCGCTTGCCTTTGAAGAAAAATAGTTTAAAAACTGTTGTCCGAAAAAAATCAAAAAGCCAGTAGTTGCAAGTGTTAAAATAATTCGTTTTTTTTTATCTTCTTTTTTGTCTATAATAAGAAGAACAAGGCTAATTGATGCCCCAGCTAAACTTAATAATAGTCCAATCATTTTTGTTTTTTTTTAGTTGTGTCTAATGTTTAGGTATATTAAACATTACGCAATTCAAATCGCTTTCGTATCTACATTAAATTCGCAACAATCCGCCAAAACAGCTTATAGTCAGGGTTTGACTAAAACCAAATAAGTACTATCAATTACCTGATAATATAATAGTCAAACCCTGACTTAGGGATTGTAAAAAAATAACCTATACATCTTGACTCGTTCTTTTGTGCTTTCTCTTCGTTGCAAAAATATTAAATAAACTGTGGCTATTCGCAACTTTTGCGCCTTGACAAAGCACAAAATTACTTCGTCAATTTTGCATACTTTATTTCTTTACA
>JAIOSH010000482.1 GCA_021107685.1 Bacteroidales bacterium
GGAGGAATACCACCTTACGGTCCTGTTGATTGGACAGAAGAAACTGCCGGAAATACTCCTGATGACAGGAGAGGATTATGCTCTATGGGACCATTTACTCTTGAACCGGATGGTTTTCATAAAATTGACATCGCTTTTATTACTGCCAGGGGAGACAGCACCATCTCATCAGTAGAATTGCTAAAAACCTATATTGACTCCGTAAAAGCATTATATTACCTGGACCCTGACCATTTCGGCTATACATGGCTTGGCACGGATGAGAACACATTAAACAAATCAAAACTCAATATCTATCCTAATCCCGCTACTTTAATTATTCATGTTGAGGTATCAGGCAAAGCCGAATATATGATCTATGATATTTATGGCAAATTGATAACAAATGGTAATTTGTCAGGGATAAAAAATAAATCAATTGATATTTCAAATCTTGATAAAGGGATTTATCTACTCCGGATCATAAATAATAATACTATTATTTCAAATAAATTTATTAAAAATTAAAATCCGGTTATAAAACGATTTTTTACCTTTAATTCTTCTTTATGCATTACTCTGACCGCTCGGCATTATTAGTTCGGGCGGTTTTTATTTTACTTTACAAATGACAAGAAACAACATTTTCGTGCAAGCACTAATTAAATATTTTCATTAATTAGTGTAATATTTTTTCATATTAATTCGTTAGCTTATGTATAAATCAATTTTAAAATTATGCAATAGCTTATGAAAAAACTTTTTACCCTTAATGACTTAATTCTTTTTGCTTATAATGAAACAGAAAAAAAAGATATAAAATTTCTTACTGAAAAAATCAAATCCGATAATAAAATCAATGAGAAATTCAAATCAATTTTACGAATTAAATGTTTTTTGGATAGCTTATATGTTTCGCCAAGCAAAAATGTTATGAACAATGTATTGAATTATTCAAAATCATTGTCAATTTTCAAAACAAAAGATGCAGGTAATTTTAATTTAATTTTGAATTAATTAGTGTTCATCCATAAACTTATAAAAAGACACGAATTTCACAAATTTACACGAATTAAATTAGTGAAAATTAGTGTAATTCGTGTCCATCCATTTTTTTTAAACGACTTTACGGATGGACACTAATTATGATTATCAGAATTTTAAACCCCGTGTTTTTAACGGGGTTTTTTTGTTTAAAGACGTTTTGTTGAACTATTTAAGAATATGATATTGAAAAAACAGGAACGTTATAAATTATTCATTGAATATTTCTCAAAAAACAAGCCGATAGCTGAGACGGAATTAGTATATGTAACGCCTTATGAATTAATGGTAGCAGTAATTTTATCGGCCCAATGTACTGATAAAAGAGTTAATATTATTACAAAAATTTTTTTCAAATCATTTCCCAATGAAAAATCACTTGCAAAAGCCTCCAAAGAGGAAGTATATGAAATTATAAAAAGCTGTTCTTATCCCAATAACAAAACAAAGAATTTGATAGGAATGGCAAAAACACTAATTGAAAAATTCAATAGTGTTGTTCCGTCTGATATTGATGAATTACAAAAGCTTCCGGGTATAGGGAGAAAAAGTGCTAATGTAATAGCTTCAGTAATCTTTAAAAAGCCGGTAATGCCGGTTGATACTCATGTATTTAGGGTCTCTGCGAGATTGGGTTTAACTACAAATGCAAAAACTCCATTAGAGACTGAAAAACAATTGGTCAAAAATATTCCTGAGGATAAAATAGCAATTGCACATCATTGGCTTATATTGCATGGCAGATATATTTGTTTGGCAAGGAATCCGAAATGCCAGGAATGTAATCTGAAATATATTTGTAAGTATCAAGAAAACATTTCCAAAAAAATAGAAAATATTTAAGAATTAAGTATTTTTGTGGTTTATAAAAAAATTAATTAAAAACATTAATATTATGTCAAAAGATAATCAGGAACAAAATAAGGAAAAACTTAAGGCATTACAGCTTACCATTGATAAATTAGAGAAATCTTATGGTAAAGGTACTATTATGAAATTAGGTGATTCGGCAATTGAAAATATACCATTTATTTCTACCGGTTCTATTAACCTGGATATTGCACTTGGTGTCGGGGGTTTACCAAAAGGAAGAGTAACAGAGATATTCGGTCCGGAGTCTTCGGGTAAAACTACATTGGCTATTCATGCTATTGCTGAGTCACAGAAAGCCGGTGGTATTGCAGCTTTTATTGATGCAGAACATGCTTTTGACAGGTTTTATGCACAAAAATTAGGAGTTGATATTGAAAACCTGCTTATTTCTCAACCGGATAACGGAGAGCAGGCACTTGAAATCACTGATAATCTTATCAGGTCAGGAGCAATTGATATTATTGTGATTGATTCCGTTGCTGCATTAACTCCAAAAAGCGAAATTGAAGGCGAAATGGGTGATTCTAAAATGGGATTACAGGCAAGACTTATGTCTCAGGCATTACGTAAACTAACATCTACTATTAGCAAAACAGGTTGTTGCTGTATTTTTGTTAATCAATTACGTGAAAAAATTGGTATTATGTTTGGAAACCCTGAAACTACAACAGGTGGAAATGCTTTAAAATTTTATTCGTCAGTACGTCTTGATATCAGAAGAATTAGCCAGATAAAAGATACAGACAAAGTAATTGGTAACAGAACAAGGGTTAAAGTTGTGAAAAATAAAGTAGCACCTCCTTTCAGAATCGCTGAATTTGATATTATTTTCGGTGAAGGTATTTCTAAAATAGGTGAAATCATTGATCTAAGCGTTGACCGTAATATTATTAAAAAGAGTGGTTCCTGGTATAGTTATGGCGACACCAAATTAGGTCAGGGCAGGGATGCTGTTAAAGCGTTATTATCAGATAATCCTGAATTAAGCACAGAACTTGAAAATAAAATTAGGGAAGCTATTGCTGCTGCCTGAATAAAAATTAGCATCAAACTTTAGCTTGGTGGCAACATAAAGAAAAAATGCAAAATTTAGCCTGTTTTAACAGGCTTTCAAAAATTATTAACATGTTACATTCATCTGGTTCTATTAAAAAAAAATATGAGTAAATATTTTCATTTATATGTTTTATTCCTAAGTCTTTTTATTGTTATTGCCTGCGGAAGAAATAAAAATAATAATACTCAACATTTTGTTGCAAATGATACCATAGCTTCTGAATTGGTTAAACTGAATAATAAAATAAGATCAGATTCGCAAAACAGCAGTTATTATAATGAAAGAGCCAGGTATTATGTTGAAAACCAAGAAGCGAATAAAGCATTAAAGGATATTAATAAGGCTCTCCAGATAGATTCAACTAAAACTACATATTATATTACCCTGTCGGATATTTATTTATTAATGGGTAAATTTGAAAATAGTTTTAAATACTTAGAAAAAGCAGTTGATTTAGATTCTGAAAATATTGAAGCGAATTTAAAGCTTGCAGAATTATACCTTATCTTTAAAAAGTATTCTGAATGCTTTGAATATTTAGATAAAGTTATTTCGATTGACAAAATAAATTCAAAGGCTTATTATATAAAAGGTTTTGTATTTCTTGAAACAGGAGATACTGCAAAAGCTATTAAAAATTACCAGAAATCAGTTGACCTTAACCAGGATTTTTATGATGCTTATATTCAATTAGGAATTATTTTTTTTGCTAAAAGAAATAACCTTGCAATTAATTATTTTAACAATGCACTAAATATAGAGCCATTAAGTGTTGAAGCTAATTACTATCTCGGATTATTTTATCAGGAAAACGAAGAATATGAAAAAGCAATTCAGCTTTATACAACTATCTTAAATAATAATCCTGATTATAAATATGCACATTTTAATTTAGGATATATTAATTTAGTATATCTAAAAGATTTTAATACTGCGATTTCACATTTTACTGATGCAATAAACATAGACCCGAAATATTCAGATGCTTATTACAATAGGGGATTTAGTTATGAACTTCTTGGCGATAGAGCTAATGCACGGAATGATTATAATAAAACATTGCAGTTAAAGACCAATTACCAAAAAGCTATTAATGGGCTGAACAGGCTTGATGAAAATTAATCTTTCAATTCTTTTTTAATATTTTGTAATTCTTTTTACAAATTGTTCCGATGAAACTTTTTAAATCAGGGATATAATTTAATTGTGGACAAAAGTAAAATATTTGAAGAAAAAAAATGCTGTGTTATAATTCCTACTTATAACAATTGTAAAACTATTGATAATGTAATTACAGGAGTTTTAAAATTTACCTGTAATATCATAATTGTTAATGATGGCTCAACAGATGAAACAGAAGGAATTTTAAAAAAATACAAAAATCTGCATATCATAAGTTATTCTGATAATAAAGGCAAGGGTTTTGCTTTAAGAAAAGGATTTAGATCGGCACGTGAAAAAGGATATGAATATGCCATAACCATTGACTCCGATGGGCAACATTCTCCTGATAATATTCCTTCATTTATTGACAAATTAGAAAAAGAACCTGAAGCAATAATTATTGGGGCAAGGAATATGAAACAGGAAAATATTCCCGGTAAAAGCAGTTTTGGACATAAATTTTCTAATTTTTGGTTCAGATTTGAAACAGGTATTAAATTGCCGGATACTCAATCGGGATTCAGGCTTTATCCTTTAAAATTAATTGAAAACATAAAATTTTTCACTAAAAAGTTTGAATTTGAAATTGAAGTTATTGTCAGGGCTGCATGGAAAGGTATAAAAGTTACTTCAATTCCTATTAATATATTTTATGCTTCAAAAGAAAAACGAGTTTCTCATTTTCGTCCTATTCGTGATTTTATAAGAGTAAGTATATTAAATTCTATTTTAGTCTTTATTGCCATTCTATTTATCAAACCTTTTGCATTTTTAAAACATTTTAATAAGAAATCAATTAAAAATTTTATTAATAAAAATTTATTATATACAAAAGATTCAAATATTAAAATAGTTTTATCGGTAATGCTGGGAATATTTATGGGAATTGCACCTGTGTGGGGTTATCAGTTGTTATTAGCAATAATGCTGGCTTATATTTTTAAGCTTAATAAATTAATTGTTATTGTTGCTGCCAACATAAGCATTCCCCCAATGATACCTGTAATTTTATATTTAAGCTATATTGCAGGAGGATTATTCTCGGGAAATAATACTGATAACATAATTGAATTTAGTTCGGGTATTACTATAGCGTTTGTAAAGGATAATTTAATACAATATATTATTGGCAGTATCTTTTTCGGATTAATATGTTCATTTAGCTTTGGACTTTTTACTTATATTTTTTTAAAACTATTCAGGAAAAAAATTAATTAACTTCTATTATTTAAATATTAATTCCCGGTATTTTTTATTATCCCAGGCATTCAGCATTTCACGGAAATCCTGGTAATATTTTACTTTTATGATCTTTTGTGAAAAAATTATTGACCTGAAAACCTCAACTTTATTGCCTTTTTGTTTAATTTCAATTACAACATTTCCAAAATCTTTATTAATTTTTAATTTAATTTCAGGAGTAACCAATTTCAAAGTATCAGGTAATTCAATTGTGTATTGATATTTCTCATTTATAGTATTTGGGATTTCTAAAGGAGTTGAACGTTTTTCCGGTAATAATTTTATTCTCCAGTTATAAGTGTCTTTTGAAATTAAAGGAATATCCAAAAATAAATAATCTTCCTGATTTTTAAAAGGTTCTTTATTTTCAGTTTTATAATCTATTATTGTAATGTTTTGTGCTGATTTAATAATTTCAAATTCATTTATGTTTTTTGAAGAAATTCCATGTGTAAATATATTTTTTGCTTTGTTTTCATCTTTGCTTAATTGTAAAAAAGGATTTAATGCATTGGTCAGTTTTACATTTATAGTTCCTGTCAGATGTTTCTCATTATTATAAATAAAATCACCCTGAACAAAGATTTCATTTTTTGAATCATCTTCCGTATCAACTAATAAACCTGTTTGGGAATTAAGCGGTAAAACGGATTTTGATACTAAATCGTAATGTAAGTTTTGTGCATTTATTTTTGTAGCAGAAATATAAAGTTGCTTAGCTTCTTTTAAATTAACCCTAACTAAAAATTCTTCAATATTGAGTAAATTTCCCAATTCCCTGTTAAAATAAACAGAAGGAATGATAGCAACAGGTTCTGCATTAATATCAGCTTTAATTAAAAGACTTGTAAGCAAAATGGATTTTTCTAATTGGGTTCCTCCATTGCTATTCCATGTTTCTATTGCTGTTCTGCAACGAAAACCCGAATATCTCTCCGGAATATGATAATAATTAATATCATTAACAACCAACTCCTGCAGCTTCAAAGCCTGTATCAATTCTTTCTCGTTCTCATTTGTTATTTCATCAACTGCTTTTATCATAGATTTGTTGACTTCATAATTAAAAGCAGCTTGCTTAACTAAATAATTATAAACATCTTCCATATTATTTGAAGTGCTGAATATCAATCTCGGTAAATATTCATTTTCATTTGACTGAAATGATTCGTGTGATCGAGCAGCTAAGTTCTTAAAAGTCCATTTAAAGACCTTCATATTTTCTTCATTATAAATTTCCGGTGCTGTTCTTAAATTAAAAATTTTATGCTTTAAAGATTTATCTTTGGGGATACGTACAATAACTATTAATTCATTTATCGGGGAATTTTCAGACAAAATTTCATTTCCCATAAGTGCGGGAAAAAAGTCTTTAGAGCTTGTAATATTATAATCAAGTTCAATGACAGCATTTCTTTCTAATCCCGTATGAGTTACTACCATTTCCCTCAAGTGATTATAAGCCGGTGCATTAGCTGCAAATCTTGGCAAGACTTCATTAAAGGCATTTTCAGGAGTTTTCACAATTTTGCCGTCAGCCATTGTTGTAAAAGATTTATTGATTTTTAATTCCTGAAATTGAGGATTATAAACTATAAAAGTTTCACCGTAAAGCCTGTTAAAGGACAGGTATGTTAATAGTTTTAATTTTTTAGAATAATGAAATACTGTGCTTTCATCTTCATTCAATTGGTATTCTTTTATTATTTTTAAATAAACAGCATCTGCATTTTCTTCTTGTGCATAAGTAAAATTTATTATAAAAATGCTTAATAATATCCAAATATAATTTTTCATTTTCTGTTTTTTTTAATTTTCAATTTTTAATATAATAGGTTGTTCAGCAAATTCCTTTTGTGCTGCAACAACTTTTCTGTACATTTCCCAATCCTTTGGTTCATATATTCTTTTACCTAGTTTAATTTTTTCAAATAATTTTATTGTCTTGCCCTCCTGTTCAATACCACCGTCAAAAGCAGTAATATCGTTTCCGATTGATTTTGTATAAGGGAGTCGTGCAGACTTTGCATTTTCAGGAACAATTATAGTTTCATTCAATTCTACTAAGCGTGAACATCTGTCGCGAAAAGCATATTTTCTTTCTTCCAGATCAGTATTAAAATATAAATGATACATTGCTCTTTTGAAAATATTTGAAGCAATAAGAGGTGTGAAAATTATTTCTTTCTCTGTAACTATGGCATATTCGGGAATTATGTATTTAATTTTAATTTTTACAGGTGTTGAAAGATAATCAGCAGGATTAGTGTAATCCATATTAACAATTTGAGCATAAGGAGAGATTTTTAATAATTCTTTTTCAATATTTGTTTCCCATTGTGATTTATAATAATAAGTAAATATTACGCGTACTGTAGCGTCGGATTGCCCTTCAGCATCTAATGTAAACTCACCTTCAAGAGTGCCGTCAGGTAATATTTTTGAAGTTCCGTAAATATTAAGATAATGATTTTCGGGTGGAGAAATTGGAGTTATATCCAAATCAGCTCCTTCGGGAAGCCCCATTAAGTAATTCTGTTGCTGTTCCCTGCTCGACCATAATTCCCTGACAAAAGGCACCCAGGTTGGGTCTAATAAACGATATTTTCCATCAGACAATTTTACTATTGTAATACTATGATTAAACTGGTCAGCAGGAATATAATCAATTCTTGAACCTGCCATTGTCATTGCAGCGTATGATTCAAAACCTGCTGCTCTAAGCATTGTTATCAACATACCTGCTTTATCTTTACAAACACCGCAACGGTCAGTAAAATTCATTTCACCATTATGAAGTGTATATCCTTCACCTTCGCCCATTGAGATACCTGAATATCTTATTTCATCAGCCACCCAATGCGTTAATCTTGAAATGGAATCCATTTCATCTTTTGCGCCTGTTAAAATCTCATTAACTTTAGCATCAATTTCAGGTGTTGATTCAAAGCTGCCAAAATCTTCATTAACACCATAAAACCACAGAGATTTTGCTTTCCAGTCGGGACTCGTTGACATTAATAGCTTTGGAGCAACATCCGAATTTGCAACCATTCGAGGTTCCCTTTTAAAAGGAAAGATATCTTTTTTGGTAAAAGTATATATCATTTTGTCATCAACAAAAACTAATGATGATTGAACTTCGCCATTATAGAATTCATATTGCAGTGGTTTGTCTTTAGGTATGATAACCTGGTAAACCTTAATTTTAACAGGGTCATTACTCCAAAATTCAATGATATCGTAAAAATGTCCTTTCATAGGAGGTATGTATTTCTCATCATCATAAAGCAAGGCATAAGTAAAACCTTTTTTAAACAGGAACACCTCAACAGCATCACCGGGTTCGAGCCTGCCTACTTCAATCATTTTTTCTTTTGCCCCCCAGTAAATCCCGCGTGCAGGCGCCGGATAATCTAATATATTTTCCATATTTAATTCTTCTATCTCACCGTCTTTCCTGTAAATAATTACTTTCTGAATTTCCGCATAAGCTGATAAAGGGTCATAGCCATATTTTATTACGCTTTTATTTTTAGCTCCCTTTGGTGTAAAGATTTTGAATAGTTTATGCGTATAAATATAGCTTAATCCTGTTTCCTGCACTATTACTTTTGTGCTGTCAAAGACCACTAATAAATTAGCATCAGGATAATCAGACGCATCCCCTGCCTTGTTAATTAAGTCAACTATTGGATTTGCAAATAAATAGAATTTGAATAATAAAAAAGCTGTAAGAAAAAATATTTTTTTTATCATAATACAATATTGTTAGTAAATATTTTACTTCTATGGAGGTTTAAAAAATTTGTGTTTTAATCAGTTTCAAAATTTTAGGCTAAAATAGAAAAAAAATACAATACAGATAAAATTTTACAGGTTTTTACATTAATTTTGAAAATTGTTCAAATAAATTTTTTTTATGAAAATTAAAGACATAACAGATCATTTGGAAAATTTTGCTCCCCTGATGTTACAGGAATCGTATGATAATGCAGGATTAATCGTTGGAGATAAAAATAATAATCTAAATAAAATATTATTATGTTTGGATGTAACTGAAAAAATTCTTGAAGAGGCTATTGAAAATCAATGTAACCTGATAATATCACATCATCCTCTTATTTTTAAAAGTATAAAAAAAATAAATGGAAAAAATCAGGTTGAAAGAATATTGCTAAAAGCTATAAAAAAAGATATATGTATTTATGCTATTCATACAAATTTAGATAATGTCAATGACGGTGTAAACTCAATAATCTGTCAGAAATTAGGTATAAAAAATACTAAAATCCTTTTACGTAAAAACGGACTGTTAAGAAAGCTAATAACTTTTTGTCCGGTTGATAACACAGAACAGCTTAAAAATGCTCTTTTTGAAGCAGGTGCCGGACATATTGGGAATTATGATTGTTGCAGCTTTAGCTCACAGGGAACAGGCTCTTTCAGACCAATGAAAAATGCTAATCCCTATGTAGGAAATATTGAAAAATTGCATCATGAAAATGAAATAAAAATAGAAACAATCTACCCTGTTTATAAACAATCTGAAATTTTAACAGCTTTATTTAATACTCATCCTTATGAAGAAGTAGCTTATGATATCTATCCTCTACAAAACGAATTTGATAAAGTAGGAGCAGGGATGATAGGTGAGCTGGAAACAGAAATAAATGAAATGGAATTTTTAAATAAAATAAAGAAAGTGTTTAAAACAGGTTGTATCAGGCATTCCGAATTATTGCAAAAAAAAATAAAAAGAATTGCAGTTTGTGGGGGTTCGGGCAGTTTTTTAATTAAGGATGCTATTGCTAATGGTGCAGATATGTTTTTAACATCCGATATAAAATATCATGATTTTTTTGAAGCGAATAATAAAATTGTTATTGCAGATATTGGACATTATGAAAGCGAATACTTTACAAAAGAATTAATATATTCTATTCTAATAAAAAAATTTCCTAATTTTGCAATTTTTATTTCTGAACTGAATACAAATTCAGTTAATTATTTATAGATCATTAAAAATATTTATAATAAACAATTATTATGGCAAGAACAAAGGCTACAACAACAAAAAAAATTGAAGAAAAAATTAAAATTAAGCCTGTAAAAAAAACACAAGAAGAGATTACTATTGAAAAGAAACTTATTACATTATATACTTTGCAGCAGATAGATTCTCAGATTGATAAAATACGAATTATCAGAGGTGAACTGCCCTTAGAAGTAGAAGACCTTGAAGATGAAGTAGCAGGCTTGGAAACAAGAATCAATAATTATGCTAATGAAATTGAATCTTTGAATAAAGCAATTATTGAAAAACAAAATGCAATTAAAGATGGCTCAACTTTATCAGAAAAGTATAAAGAGCAGCAAATGAATGTAAGAAATAACCGTGAATATGAATCACTGTCAAAAGAAATTGAATTTCAAAGTCTGGAAATTCAATTAGCTGAAAAAAGAATAAAAGAATATAATTCTAAACTTAGTAAATTAAAAGATGAAATTGAGACATCTAAACAAGATCTAAAAGAAAGAAAAAAAGACTTTGAAATAAAAAAAGGCGAATTAAATGATATTATAACAGATACAGAAAATGAAGAAAATACATTAGTTAAGAAATCAGAAGAAAATCAGAATTATATTGAAGATCGTTTACTTACTGCATATACAAGAATTAGAAAAAATGCAAGGAATGGCTTGGCAGTTGTTCAGATTGAAAGAGATGCCTGCGGAGGATGTTTCAATAAAATACCTCCACAGCACCAACTTGACATTATGATGCATAAAAAAATTATTGTATGTGAATATTGCGGAAGAATTTTAGTTGATAGTGAAATAGCCGAGAGAGTAAAAATAATAAATTAAAATAATTTTAGGATTCATTTTTTACCTTTTTTTATGCTGAAGAAAAATTAAAATTCTGACTTTATGTTCAGATTGTATATATTTTTATTATTTTCCCTGTATAATACATTTGTTTATGCACAATACGATTTCAACGAAAATTGTAAAAAAGCATATAATTCTATTATCAGCCTGAAATTTGAAGAAGGCAAACAATTACTCGAACTTGAAAAATCAATAAATCCTTCCAATAATATTCCATATTATATTGAAAATTATATTGACTTTTTGACACTGATTATCGGAGAAGAACAAGACACCTTTGATAAATTAAAGAAAAATAAAAATATTAGAATAAAGAGATTGGAAAAAGGTGATGAATCATCTCCCTATTATCGTTATTGCTTAGCACAGGTTTACCTGCAATGGGCATTTACGCGAGTAAAATTCAGGGAATATATCCCTGCTATGCTTGAAATAAATAAAGCCTACCGTTTATTAGAAAAAAACAAAACCGAATTCCCTGATTTCATACCTAATCTTATTAATTTAGGATTATTACATACTTTAATAGGCACTATACCTGATAATTATAAATGGATAACAAATATAATTAATGTTGAAGGGACAATCAATCAAGGTGTTAATGAAATAACGACTGTATTGGATGTTTCAATGAAAAATAAAGAATATGAGTATTTAAAAACCGAAAGCCTGTTTTTTTTAAGCTTCATTGAATTAAATTTTGTTCGTAATAAAAAAGAGGCTTTAAAATACAATGAATTATATTATTCTTCAAAAGATGATGAGACATTTAATTCAAACCCTTTGATATCTTATTCAATGGCAACAATATTTATGCGAACGGGATTTAATGATGATGCTATTGAAATACTTATAAACCGAACTCAGGGCGATCAGTACTTTCCGTTTTATTATCTTAATTATCTTACCGGTGTTGCTAAACTTAACAGCTTAGACAGAGATGCATATAAATATTTTTTTAAATTCTTATTGAATTTTAAAGGCATAAATTATATTAAAGCAGCTTACCAGAAATTAGCATGGTTCTATCTTGTTAACGGGAATATTGAAAAATACAAAGAATATATTGCTAAAGTTCTTATATATGGATATGATATAGTTGATGCTGATAAACAAGCAGAAATGGAGGCGAAAAGCGGAAAAATACCTAACATTAAATTGCTAAGAGCACGATTGCTTTTTGATGGTGGATATTATTCTAAAGCAATGAACGAACTTAGTATGCAAGAAAATAAATTAAGAAATTCAAAAGATTCATTAGAATGTACTTACCGTTTAGGAAGAATTTACCACGAGTGGGGGAAAATACCCGAAGCAATTCCATATTATAAAAAAACAATTAATGATGGTGCAAAATTTATTTATTATTATGCAGCAAACTCAGCATTAATGCTTGGTTTTATATATGAAAACCAATCTGATTTTAAAAACGCCAAATATTATTTTACAAAAGCCCAGTCCTGTAATAATAAAGAATATAAAAACAGTATAAATCAAAAAGCAAAAGCAGGTTTAAATCGTATTGAGAACAGATAGCCTAACACATCTCAAGGCTACAAACAAATTGATCTAAGAACACCGATTAAAGATTTTTGATTTTAGAATTAATGATGAATTACAAAATAAAAGAATCTATTCTCAGAATGCCATATAATCTTGTGGGTTAACAGGTGTTCCATTATACCATAATTCAAAATGCAAATGAGGACCTGTTGATAGTTCACCCGATTCACCTACAATAGCAATTGGTTCGCCGGCTTTAACAATACTGCCTGCCTTCTTTAATAAAGAGGCATTGTGTTTATATACAGATATAAAATTACGTTGATGTTGAATACATATAACATTACCTGTTTCAACTGTCCAATCCGAAAAAATCACTGTGCCATCTAAAGTAGCTTTTACAGCTTCGTTTCTTTTTGCAACAATATCAACTCCATAATGTTTAACAGTTAAATTAAATTCATTTGTAATTAAACCTTTTAAGGGTATAAAAAAATTATACGTGCTTAATAAGGAACTTTGTGCAAACAATTCTTCGTTTTCATTATAATAAAGATCATAATTATTCTGCTCCTCAAACTCTACTCTGAAAACGGAATCCTCATAAGATTTATTTATTGTAATATTTTTATAATTAATATTTGGTTCAGGAGTATCAGGTATTTGATCAATAATTTCCCTGCCTTCGATAATATTCTTAATATTATTAATATACAGGTTTTTTTGCCTTAGATCATTTTCAATTGAATCAGTTTTGAGTTGTAAATCATAAACTTTTTTTTGTAAAGTAATATCCGTATATCCGGGTATATATTCACGTAAAGTTGTAAATGCAATTAAATAAATGGTTAATACAATTAATAGAATTGCAATTGTTCCTAAAACAATAAAAACATTTAAACGCGACAGTCTGAATGATAATTTTTCTTCATAAGTTTCCTCATTCATTATCACCAACCTATATTTGTCCCTAAGTTTGTAATACCACTTCTTTTTTTTCTTTTTTTCTTTTTTCACTGACATTTTTTTTTCTTTTAATTAACAAATTTACAAATATTTCATTCTTATATTCAAATTCCTGATTAATTTTGTAGCATTTTAAGAAAAATAAAATATTTTTGTAAAATAAGAGTTAATACGTAAAGTTCACTGCTTCAAAAAAAAATATTTATCAGGATAATTTTTACAAAATTTGTATTTAAAAACTAAATATAAAATATTCCATTTATTAGCAATATTTATTGCTTTGATATTCTTATTTTCTTGCTCTACCAAAAAAAATACCTTCCTACGCAGGGTCTATCATAATATAACAGGTCATTATAATACATATTGGAACGGTAACGAGAGTTTCAAAGAAGGTGTTGATGAACTTGAAAATTCCCGTGTTGATAATTACAACAAAATTCTTCCTGTTTTTTATTGCGGAACAAAAGAAAATGCCCAGAGCCTGAATCCTTATATGGACAGGGCAATTGAAAAAGCATCAATTAATATTCAAAGACATTCAATGGATTTTAACAGGAAAGAATATTGCAAGTGGATTGATGATAGCTTTATGCTTATAGGGAAAGCATATTTTTACAAACACGAATATAATAAAGCACGAAGAACCTTTGAATTTATTATAAATGAGTACAGTTATAATGATATTAAGTATGAGGCTATGATATGGCTGGCACGCTCATATAATCAACTGGAAAAATTTAAAAAAACCCAGTCTTTGCTTGATATTGTCCGTAATGAAATGGATAAAAACAAGAATATTCCCAAATATGTTACTAAATATTTTCCTTTAGTCTATGCAAATTATTACATTCTCCAGGAAAATTATTCCCCTGCAAAAGATTATTTATTAAAAGGAATTTATTTAAATCAAAAAAAACATCTTGGTACACGATTAAGATTTATTCTTGCCCAGATTCTTCAACAAGAAGATGAGTTGTATAGAGCTTCTGAATATTATACCGAAGTAATCAAACGAAATCCTACTTATGATATGGTATTCAATGCCGGCATAAATTTAGCAAAATGTTATGATGCAAGATATACCGACAGCAAAGACATAATTAAAAAATTAGAAAAAATGCTATCCGAGGATAAAAACAAAAATTTCCTTGATCAAATTTATTATGCACTTGCTGAAATTTCATTAAAAGATAATAATGATACATTAGCTATCAATTATTTAAAGCTTTCTGTTGCTACCAGCATTTCAAACGATTTTCAAAAAGCAACATCTTCTTTAAAATTAGCTGAAATATATTTTTCTCAACCTAATTATGAATTAGCCCAGGCTTATTATGATACTACAATGCAGGTTTTGCCTGAAGATTACCCTGATTATGAAAAAATCAAAGCTAAAACAGCCACTTTATCCTTGCTTGTTGATAACCTGATGATAATACAATATGAAGATAGTATGCAAATGCTTGCAAATATGACCGAAGAAGAAAGAATAGCTGTTGTTGATAAATTAATTGAAAAAATTAAAGAAGAAGAAGAAAGACAAAAAGAGCTTGATTTGCAAATGGAGCAAAATACAGGAATGATAAACCAGGGAAGACCCACAGGAATGAATAATATGATGAGCCCGATTGGGAGAGGCGGCTGGTATTTTTATAATCCTTCTACATTGAGTTTTGGTTTTTCGGATTTTGTAAAAAAATGGGGTAAACGTAAATTGGAAGATAATTGGAGACTTTCAAATAAACAAGCTATTATTACCGAATTTGGGGATGACGAAATTATAGCAGGCGACAGCATTACTTCCGACAGTACTATTACTTTTTCAACCGACCCTCATAAAAGAGAAACTTACCTTCAAAATATTCCCTTAACAGAAGAACAATTGATTGCATCAAATACAAATATCAAAGATGCTTATTATCAATTAGGATTTATTTACAAAGATAAGTTAGACAATTATATTAAATCTGTTGAAGCATTTGAAATACTATTGAACAGATTTCCGAAAAATGATTTTTTATTACAAACATATTATCAGTTATACAAATTATACTCTATTTTGGAAAACCAGGAAAGAACCGAACATTATAAAAACCTGATAATAACTGAATTTCCTGAAAGCGATTATGCAAAACTCTTATTAGACCCTGATTATTATAAAGAATTGGAAGCCAAAAAAAATATTGTAATAAATTTATATGAGGAAACTTACCGGGCTTATTTAAACGGGCAATATGATTTAGTTATTACAAATAGCGATAATGCAATTTTAACTTATAAAGAACCAAAAGAATTATTGCCCAAATTCGAGTTTTTAAAAGCAATATCAATTGGAAAAATTGAAAGTGTTGATTCCCTTGAAACTGCTTTAGAAGAGTTAGTTGTAGATTATTCTGAAAGTGATGTTGAACCTATAGCTCAAAACATACTGGATTATCTTATAAATCCTTCTGATACAACGGGTGTGAGTAAAGAATCCGGTGAAGACTTAATAGATATTTCAATTTATAATTATAAAGAAAGTGATAATCATCTTTTCACTTTAGTAATTGATGATAGTAAAGTTAATGTTAATGCACTAAAAATTAAAATTTCCGACTTTAACAGCAAATTTTACAAATTGGATAATTTAACAATAAACAGTTTAATGCTTGATAATGACAGGCAGATAATCACAGTAGGTAATTTTAAAAACGCCGAAAAAGCTTATATTTATTATACAACTATTTTAAAAAACCAATATGTTTTTTCCGGTTTATCTGAAGAAGACTATCTGGGTTTTGCGATTTCCTTAGATAATTACCCGATTTTTTATAAAGATAAAGATGTTGATAGATATATGAAGTTTTTTGAAATTAAATACGTACAACAAGAATAGGCTTTACAAGAGTCGTGGATAAAATATTGATAGCGTAAAATTATAGCTATTTAAAAATTTTATATTAGTCATCATTTTTGTACGCTACCAAAATATTAACTATAAATATCTAATTGAACTAATTTCTTTTGAAGTGTTTTATTTCAATCTTTATCTTAACCTAAATGTAGATACTTATGTATCTAATTAATTTTTCAAACGTAAAAACAACTATTATGGCAAAAAATAATATTATAGAGTCAACAGTAAATTTACTTGGTAAAGGTACTGTTATTAAAGGTGAAATAAAATCGGGCGGGGATTTTCGTGTTGACGGAACATTAATCGGTGCAATAAATTCAAAAGGAAAAGTCGTTGTTGGAAACACAGGAAATATTGAAGGTGAAATTATTTGCCAGAATGCAGATATTTCAGGTTCAGTAAAAGCACAGGTTGCTGTTTCCGAATTATTATCATTAAAAGCAACGGCTACTTTAACAGGTGATGTTACAACCAATAAGCTTGCAATTGAACCGGGGGCTAAATTTTCCGGCTCTTGTAATATGGATGGTGCAGGATTGAAAAATGAAAACTTTTCATTAAAAAATGAAAAAACCGGTTTCAAAGAAAAAGTTATTTAATGATTATGCAAAATATTCAAGCATTGCCCTGCAAATGCTTGTTATTATTCTTATAGGAGTTTGGGGTGGTATTGAATTAGATGCCTGTTTAAATCTTAATTTTCCTGTTTTTACACTTGTTTTTTCAATGCTTTCTGTTGCCCTTGCAATTTATTATGTGATTAAAGATTTAATTAAAAAAAAATAGATGCTTATAAAGTCAATATACCTGGATTTCCTGAAAAAAATATCAATCTTCTCTGTTATTATAGCAATTATTATTTATGCAGTTTTATTTTTTTTGCCGGATAACTTTAAAACACCGGCACTTCCTTATTTGTTTTTCTTTTTCTTTGCTCTTACACTTGCTGTACATTATGTTTTATTAAAAGCTTCTGAAAAAAAATTCAGTAAATTTTTTAATTATTTTATGCTGTCAACAGTTGTAAAATTATTGATTTATTTTAGTGTTATTCTTTTATATGTTTATATTAACAGAGAGGACACTATTGCTTTTATTATTACTTTTTTTATATTATATATTTTATTTACCGCTTTTGAAGTAATTTCTATCCTTAAATATCCCAAGTCTGAAAATAAATCTTAAATCTTTAATTAATATAATAAACAGGACTTTTTAATTATTATGAGATGCAGAAAGATTATGATTGGATTTGTGATTTATGATTGAGAGTATTTATCAATTGGCTACTACCTATTGAAGACCGGTATATTGAAAATGTTAGAAGTCCTTTGGAGAAAATGAATTTTTAAATATCTTTGCCTGCAAAACAGAGGTTAAATTTGAATATCGCTTAGAAGAACTGGACAGCCTGCCGAGACGATTATTGAAATACCTGAAAATAAGAAAAGAAAAAGCCGACAACTTTGAAATTAATTACTTAAAACTGGGAAAAGAAATAAA
>JAIOSH010000242.1 GCA_021107685.1 Bacteroidales bacterium
AATAAGTTTATTTTCAGTATCCACCAAAAATTGTTATTATAATATTTGTATATTTGATCAGGATCTTACGTAAAAATAATAGATGTATTGAGTAATTTTACTCAGTATATTGAGTAAAATGTAAATAATGTTTAAAAGGGCTAAACTTCAGACACTTAAAGCTAGGGTAAAAAAAACCAGGAAATTCATCCAGGTGATTTTAGGGCCGAGACAGGTTGGAAAAACCACAATCGTTAATCAGTTGCTTAACGAAATTAATATACTTAGCTGACTGTTAATTAATCAGGTTATTCTAAAATCCTTTTCCTGTAATCATAAACCTTTTTAGCGCCATAGCCTATTCCGAGACTAAGTAAGATCAGGAAACCACCGGTAATAGGGGCGCCTCCGCCTACTGTATTTGTGCCTTCGCTACCTACAATTCCCGAATTCCAGGGTTGTGCCTGTGCCGTTAAAATAAATGGCGTTACAGTAAGAAGTAACACTGCGATAATTTTTGTTATTGTTTTCATGTCTTTTCGTTTTTTTATTCCCGGTTTTCCCTTCCCCCAATAATCACTATGAAATTAGAAATAGGGGGAGGAATCCCGCAAGATGGTTACTATTTTTTAATCTTCTATCAAAAATATTTTATAGGCAATACCACCTGAAAAATTTTTTATGCCTTGTGCCAAAGCAAAGACATATAAGTGTTTGAAAAATAAAATACTACATCCAATATTTAAAGTTTGTGAATCATATTCAGCCATTAATGTAAGTTGAGGCAGAAATGAAGGACGATAAGACACACCTCCAAATATTCCTTTAAATTGGTTGTTGCGAAATGGTTTTAAACCATATCCAAGTGAAATTACTATTTCATTTTTTAATAAGAACATTTTTTTGCTGCTTACAATATACATTGCACCAAAGTATTGATTTCCACTGCCAATAATACTAGTATGCAAGTCATGTGCACCGACAACAACTGAAGGTATATATTTTTTTTCTTGCAATAGTTGTGCACGTAACGAAATCATCCTGTCAACTGTATAACCCCCACCTTCTCTGTTAAGGAGTCTCGTGCTACGAAAGTTTACTTCGAGAAAAGGTAAAAAAGTTAAATCGAAATAATAGGCCAGGCAATCATATCGTGTTTTGCCGTAACTTTGAATATGGTTTTTGTTTATAAAATTTGTCCCCATATAAAATGTTCCTTCTTTTTGCATTTCTGCCGATGGAGCATTCAACATACCGGTCAACCCTGTAAGGGATTGACCGGATATTGTTGAAATAATTGATATGAAAAAAACAATAATTAAAGTTCTTTTAAAAAAATAAATTATTTTATGTTGAAATTTTACCGTTGAATACATTTTATTAAAATTTATAGCCTAATTTGAAAAACAATTCGGGACCGTTGATCAATACTTTTTGTTTTTTTGTCTTGATACCAATATTTACATCTTGAGTATAGCTTCCTATCTGATATAAAAATTCAATCCCTGTAATAAAATGATTTGCAAAAGTTTTTTCCAATCCTAACAAAGGTGCCCACGAATAATCCTGACCTTGTTGGACTGATGAAGAATTGTTTTGTGTAAATTTATTTGTAATTGTAAAAAATGAACCTTGTAAACCTACATAAGGTATTAGTAAGAGCTTGTCTTTCTTAACTTCATAAATTGCAGCTAAGGAAAATTTGGTGAATGATAGTTTAAACTTCTCGAACAAATATAGGTTGTCGTTTATTACTTTGTCTGACCAATATGAGACCCCGGCCCTTGCCCTGAAATTTGCAGGAAGTGAAAAAACAATATTTCCTCCTATGGAATAGTTTCCGTTAAATTTATTATCATATCCTAATTCCGGCAGATAATTATCATTCAAATTATCCAGGGCAGGATAATACCAGCCTATCTTTACAACTACACTATGTGCAGAGAAATTGTTGTCAGTTTGCGCATCTAGCTCAACTGTTATTGCTATTGTTAACAGGAGCAGTACAATGTTTCTAATTTGATTTTTCATGATTATTTTTTTTAATTTCCACCACTACCACCATTGTGACGTTCACATTCACACCCACACCCTTTTTTAAAATTAAAATATACCCGAATATATTTATATTTTTGCCATGGAGGACATAAGGCTAAACATAAACCGACACAAACACCTGCCCCAATACCAACAACAATAATGGTTCCCACAACAACACCAAGATTAGTACTTTTAAAAAGACTGCTTTCTTTGATTAACAGATTATTTTTATAATCTTCTTTTGGCATTTGAAAACTATATGTGTCAAGAGAACCTAAGTAATTCGCAACTCCAAAATAATAATCAGGATTTGATAGATTTTCGCTAATAGTAATTTCTAAACTGTCTAATTCATTTATTTGTATTGTTGATAAACCTGGTAGTACCAATTCTTGATATCCCACTTTAGTAATTACTTCATCATCAACGTAAACATAAGCTTCACCAGTTTTTATATTATTTTCCTCATAGGTAGAAGCAATGTATAAATAATCATTAGTTTTTGGGTTTTTCCAAACTGAATAATCCACTCTAAGATTATTGCTATCATCGTGAATACTGAATTCACATACATATTCAGAATATTCTCCTTTTTCCTGGTGGAAATCTTCAACATCTTTTTTACAACTATTCAATAAGTTCAAACCAAAAAGTAAACTGAGAATAGTTAATCTGATAAATGACGTTCTTAATTTTCTTGCTTTCATAATAATAATTTTTAATTTGTTTGTAAATTTATTTGATTAAAACAGCCTGTTGTGCGGTTTTCGCCAGGCTTTGTTTCGTAATACCTGCCATTGTAAAATTCTGTCCCGGCGTTGTACTCCCAGTCGAAATACCCTGGAGGCCTTAATCGTAAAACATGATGCTTTTGGGGTTTAAACGACGGAATAGGAATGGCAAAGTGAAAGCCCCCATTAGGCCCAGTCCTTATAGCCGGTATATTTATCAAAATCAAATTCTTTTTTTTGCAAAAAGTGAAAACAAAAAATAACAGGATCGTTTGAACCAAAATAAACATGTGCATGAATTTAATATAAGCAAGCTTGTAGTTTAAAGATTCATAAATATTGTCTTTTATAGTTTTCATAATTAAGGCTTAAATTCAATTAATTATTCATTTCAATGAGATGTTTCTATTTATTAATCAGAAAAAGTGAAAAAAGTAATATAGAGATTAAGCGTTTTTTTTGAAATGGGTTGAGATTAAAGAAATACTATAAATAGTTAATATTAAAATTATAGTTGCCTTCATAATGAATTTATTTAATGATAAATATATTCTATTGCACTAGAATTTTTTCATTTCTGTGCCAAAAATTTCTTAAAATGCGATTATGTATAGTTGTAATTTTACATCCATTTTTACAGGGCAGATA
>JAIOSH010000494.1 GCA_021107685.1 Bacteroidales bacterium
CATAGCTATTTTTCATGAGCCTAAAATTGTTTTCCTTGATGAGCCTACAAGTGGTGTTGACCCTATAACAAGAAGACAATTCTGGGATATGATATATGAAACTGCCAATAATGGAATTACTGTTTTTATTACGACTCACTATATGGACGAATCGGAATATTGCGACAGGGTAACGATTATGGTTGATGGTAAAATAAAAGCATTGGATACGCCTGAAAGACTTAAAAAAAATTATATGGCAACAAATATGGATGAGGTGTTTGTGAAGTTGGCAAGGGGGAAGAAGATTATTAGTAGTTAGACTATTAGACTTTTAGTACAGAGATTTTTAGTATAGAGATTTAGGGATTTAAAAGTTTATGGAAGTCTATGGATTTTAATAAATATAAAAATGCTACATACTTTAGAAAAACATCAAACAATCAAACTTCTATAACTTAACAGTCTAAATACTAACTACTAAACTCTAACAATCTAACATCTAACAATCTAAAAATATGAAACGCTTCATAGGATTTGTAAAAAAAGAATTTTATCACATTTTTCGTGATTACCGGACTATGATAATTTTATTCGGAATGCCGGTTGCACAGATATTGATATTTGGTTTTGTTATCAGTAATGAAATCAAAAATGTTAACATTGCAATATATGACAAGTCTAAAGATTATATAACACAGGAAATAACAAATAAAATTCTTTCATCGGGATATTTTATATTGGCTGAAAACCTGAGCCATTCCGATGAAATTCATTCTGTTTTTAAAAGTGGAAAAGCCAAAGAAGTTATTGTATTTGAAAGTGATTTTGCAAAAAAACTATTAAAAAACGGAAAAGCAAGCGTACAACTTTTAGCTGATGCGTCTGATGCCAATACTGCTAACCTTATTCTAAATTATACTTCTGCGATAATTCAAAAATATTCTCAAAACAAATCTGCTGCAGGGCAAATACCTATGCAAATAATTCCTGAAACAAGAATGATGTATAACGAAAGTCTGAAAGGCGTATATATGTTTGTTCCCGGCACAATTGCCTTAATACTAATGCTTGTTTCGGCTATGATGACTTCTATTTCAATAACACGCGAAAAAGAAATGGGATCAATGGAAATATTATTGGTTTCTCCTTTAAAACCTATTCAAATTATTCTCGGTAAAGTAGCACCATATCTTGCATTATCGTTTGTTAATGCTGTTACTATCATTTTACTCGGATATTTTGTATTTGAGGTACCTGTGCAAGGAAGTGTTATTTTGCTGATGTTTGAAACCGTTTTATTTATTTTAATGGCATTGTCATTAGGGATTTTAATTTCTACTGCTGCAAAAAGCCAGCAAACTGCTATGTTCATTTCAATGTTTGCATTGATGTTACCAACGATGCTGCTGTCAGGATTTATTTTTCCTATTGAAAATATGCCGAGAATTTTGCAATGGCTTGCTCAATGTATGCCACCGAAATATTTTATTGTTGCTATTAAAAATATTATGCTCAAAGGTACGGGCATGGCTTATGTTTGGAAGGAAACACTTGTAATTGCCGGATTGACAATATTTTTTATTATTTTAAGTCTGAAGAAATATAAGGTAAGGTTGGAGTGAGTTTTTTAGTACATAGATTGTTAGATTTTTAGTACAGAGACTTTTAGTACAGAGATTGTTAGATTGTTAGTACAGAGATTATTAGATTTTTTTGTATCAAACAATCTACCAATCTAATAATCTAACCATCTAATAATCTAAATACTAACAATCTAAATACAAAAATGAAAACAATATTATATATTATACAAAAGGAATTTACCCAGATATTCAGGGACAAAACAATGTTACCGATTATTTTCCTGCTTCCGGTTATTCAGTTGGTTATACTTGTTAATGCAGCGACATTGGAAATGAAACATATTAAAATGTATGTAGTTGATAAAGACCTTTCTTCCACATCAAGACAATTGGTTAGTAAGTTTGATGGCTCTCCTTTTTTTCATACTAATGAACACTCGTTTTCTATTGATGAGGCAGAAAGACAACTTAAAAATGATAAAGCAGATATAATTCTTCATATTCCAAAAGGGTTTGAAAAAAAGCTCATTAAAGATAACAAATCAAAAATTCAATTATTAGTAAATGCAATAAACGGAACATCAGCAGGATTAATAAATGCTTATTCAAATTATATTATATCCGATTATAATAATCAGGTTATTGTTGAATGGGCAACAGTTTCTGCACGTAAAAATATCAGCAGAATTAATATTACAAATTCGTATTGGTATAATCCCGAATTGGACTACAATATATATATGCTGCCTGGAATATTAGTCATTTTGGTAACTATTATAGGTATGTTTCTTACAGCCTTGAATATTGTAAGAGAGAAAGAAATGGGAACTATCGAACAAATTAATGTTACTCCAATAAAGAAATATCAGTTTATAACAGGTAAGCTCATCCCTTTTTGGATAATTGCAATATTTGAATTTGCTTTCGGACTCACAATAGGGTATTTCTTTTTCAGTGTTCCTGTAATTGGAAGCTTATGGTTGCTTTTCGGTGTTGTATCAGTTTATTTATTAGTAGTTTTAGGTTTGGGTCTGTTTCTATCAACTATTACTTATACTCAGCAACAAGTTATGTTTCTTGCATTTTTCTTTATGTTAATATTTATTCTGATGAGTGGGATTTTCACACCTGTTGAAAGTATGCCCGACTGGGCACAAAAGGTTAATATTATCAATCCTTTCACTTATTTTATGAGAATTATTCGTATGATACTTTTAAAAGGCTCAGGGCTAACCGATATTTCAAAAGATTTTATTTCATTGGGAATTTATGCAATGATAGCCATTAGTATGTCGGTTTGGAGATACAGGAAGACCACTTAGAGTTAGTCCATAAAGTCCACATTGAGAAATATTTTAGATTTTAAAATTAAGATTTTAGAATTAATACATTGAAGATTAATAAGTTGGTAACAAATCTAAAATTACAAATGACAAGCAGCAAATTTGTAATTTTCCTCATTGTAACTTTTTGATATGATTAACAGGAAATTCAATGCAGACAGGTCTATCAACGCAGCCGGATTGATGAAATAAAATGGGATACAACCCGACCTGTCAGTGTGCGAAGCACCTGACAGCGTCAAGATAAAGATAAAGCAAATGCAAAAAATTGGCTAAATAATATTTTGAGGTGCTGGGGTATATAATAATTTGATTACTTTTATAGCATCTTCTTTAAGTTTTGTTTTCTTTCGATTGGAAAAGATAAAAAGAAGTTCACACAATCCGCAGAGCG
>JAIOSH010000317.1 GCA_021107685.1 Bacteroidales bacterium
CATAGCTAAACCATATATACCAAAATAAAACCAGCTATAATAACCACCTGCTTGCTGTTCGGTTAAACCATATCTTGCCTGAAGAAATAAAACAAGAATAGCCATCATGGTGTAAAAGCCAAATCGTTCTCCCATATTGGAAAAGAAGGCTACTAATAGTCCTTTCGGATGATCTTTTAACATAATTTAAATTTTTTAATTAATATTTATTTTGATTGATTTTTTTAACCCGATTAATTCATAAACTTAAAAGGCAGAATCCTGAATTAATCTGACGACTTAGAAAAGCTAATATTTTGCTTCGCTTCGCTTTCAAAATTTAAGCTTTTCTAAGTCGGGGTTAACCTGAATTATATTAGTACTTTACAATAAACATTTGAATAATTCAGGTTAAAATTAGCTCACAAAAATAAATAAAATTATAAGATTACCAAATTTTCATTTTTTTATTAATAACGACAAACAATCAATAGTTTTATAGCAATAAAAAACCCCGCAAGGGTAACCCTCTAAAATATTATATTTAAGAGCTTGCAGGGTCTTATCTTTTGTACTTTCAGGTAAGCTAAAAAATCCTTTTTCCTGAAAACTTTACTTGTAAATCCGGGCTTATATAATGGTCAGGCTTTAAAAGCCTGTTATTGTTTAATATAAAAACAGCAGGTTAATAATTAGTTTTTAAAAACCTACAACTATAATAAATGCAATTGCTGCTAATATTAACATGTAAATCAACCAGTAGAAGTTTTCGATTGATATTTTTAATTTATACATTATTATATATTTTTTCTTCAATTGTTATTAATTTTCTTCAAATTTATAATGAAAAATACCTTATGTCAACAATAAATTAGTAAACGGCAGAATTTATAAGGTGAAGTGTATTGATTAATTATTATACGGTAAAGGGTTTTATTCATAAACTTTTATCTTGTTTTTAGCCTTATTTATCAAAATAATTTGGTTAATAAAGATTAATGTTATTTTTTTGCTTAATAATTTAAAAATAAAAAAAACTCTATAATTGATAAATAAAAAAGAAAAATTTCAGATAATAGCCAAAACCTTTATGGGATTGGAAAATGTTTTAGCTAAGGAGTTAATTGATATTGGTGCGACTGATATTGAGATATTGAAACGGGCTGTGGGTTTCAAAGGTACTAATGCTCTAATTTATAAAGCCAATTACTTATGCCGTACTGCATTGAGAATACTTAAACCTATTGCTAACTTTGAAGTAAATGATGAAGATGAATTATACGAACAAATAGGTAAAATTCTCTGGTGGGAATATATGAATGTTGAAGATACCTTTGCTGTTGATAGTGTGGTAAGTTATTCAAATTTAAATCACTCAAAATATGTTGCTCTGAAAACCAAAGACGCTATTGTTGACCTGTTTCGTAATAAATTTAAAAAACGTCCCTCAGTAAATACTGAAAATCCTGTTTTAAGAATTAATATTCATATTTTTAGAAATAATTGTACGGTTTCATTAGATAGCTCTGGTGATTCATTACATAAAAGAGGTTACAGGAAGTCAGGTGGGCTTGCTCCAATCAATGAAGTACTGTCTGCCGGATTAATACTTTTAAGCGGATGGAAAAAAGATTGCAATTTTATTGATCCTATGTGTGGATCAGGTACAATTTTAATTGAAGCTGCTCTTTATGCCAATAACATCCCTTCCGGTTATTACCGTAAAAATTTTGCTTTTGAAAAATGGAAGGATTTTGATAAATACGTTTGGGAGCAAATCAAAAAAGAAGTATTATTAAAGGAAGATGAATTTAAATATAAAATCATTGGTACGGATATTTCCAAGTATGCAATTAAAAATGCAATAGAAAATATCCGGTTTGCGAAATTGCACAAGGATATAGAATTAAATTCCGATTCTATTGAATATTTTAACCCGCCGGAAGGTCAGGGTATCATGATTACAAATCCGCCTTATGGCGAACGTCTGAATACTGATAATATAATTGAATTATATAAGTTAATCGGTGATACTTTAAAAAATAAATATACAGGTTACACTGCCTGGATTATCAGTGGTGACCTTAATGCTTTAAAATTTATCGGGTTAAGACCTTCAAGAAAAATTCAGGTTTATAATGGAAAATTAGAATGTAAATTTGCCAAATTTGAAATTTATAAAGGAAGTAAAAAAAAATTACTTCCACAATCTTAACAAAATTACTTCTAAAGCTAAAAATAACAAAGCCAAAATAATGAATAACTTCCAGAGCCTTATACCCTGATTAAATTCTTTTAATGCTTTTGTAAAAGGTTTATCCTTAATATCAATAACATAATAATTCATTAATTCTAAATCTTTTAACATGTTTTGCAGTTCTTCGGAATTATAACAATTCAAATCCGATTCATTCCGGTTATAATTAAATGATATTCCGGATATTTCATTTTCTCCATTAAAAATTGAATAATTATCAGCTTCTTTTATTTGGTCGTGAGTATAAAAATATATTTGGGAATTGATATTCCTGTGTTCCGGTATTATCTCAAAATCACCGGCTTTTTTCTTTATCTTAAAAATATTATTCCCTGTTACTAATACATTTCTGATTTCAATAATTTCTTCATCTCCTATCGTATAAAATAATTTCTCAACAGGATTGCTTAATAAAGCTAATTTATATAAAGTAGGAACAAAAATTGCGTGTTTAGTAAAATTACTGAATTTAGTATCCATAGGGACTGAAAATAAATATATCATACCCTTTCCGCAGGATTGAACATTTAAAAAAATATTACCGTTTTGCATTTTCAATAATGTTTCCTGATTTGAACGAGACCCCTTACTAATATTATAATAAGAAAAAACAACAGGAAGGTCAATATTTTCAGTGATTTCTTTCTTGCCTGAAGACAGGTTCTCAAAAACATCATTATATACCCTGTGGTCAAGATTAATATAATCTATTTTAGTATTAAAAGTATCTAATGCAGTATAATATTCAGCATTTACCGAATTCAGAAAATCTTTATAATTTTCGATATTAATATTTTCAGAAGGAATAACAACTAAAGTGCCGCCATTTTCAACAAAACGTTTAATCTCCTGACTTAATCCCGAAGAAATATCCTTTAATTCATCAAGGATTATCATCTGATATTTATTAAATGAAGAATAATCAAGGTTCTTTTCAAAAGCATTCTTAAATATAAAGGCAGAATCATTTTTGAATAATGAATTTAAATAAACATTTTCTTTTGTTCCATTTATACATAAAACAGGAATTGTTGATGAAACCTTGTAAGAGAAATAAAAAAAATCATCAAAAGTAACAGGATAATCAGTTATTTCTAGTATTCCCGTTTGAATACCGGCTTTATAATTAGTATATGGAAGAGTTATATGTGTTTCGGAATTTGCTTTTACATCAAAGCTTGCCAATGCTTTTTGATTATTATTTATCTTAAGTTTTACAGGGATTTTTTCATAATCAATTTCCGAAGCATTTTTAATTCTTACCAACAATTTTACTTGTTGGTTTTCCTGCTGAACAGGACTCTCAAACCAACAACTGTCAATATAAAGATTATTGGTTTTTATAGCTGTAACAGGAATAAAATAATTAATAATATTTGTATCTTCATTAATAATATTAATATCGGCAATACTTTTCTGGAAATCAGAAATAATATAAGAAAGCTTGTTTTCAGAATTATTCGATGAGAACAGGTCATTTTGGCGTTTAATAACATTTGATATTTTTTTTACAACTGGTGAAATTCTAAGCTGTTCAACCAAATCAATAAATTCATCCCTTGTTACAAAACGTTGATGTCTGCCCTCAAAATCATTTGTCAGTAATTGAAACAGGTCGGTATTTTTATATATTGATGCTATTTCAATTGCTTTGTTTTTAGCTTCATCAATTAAAGTTCCGTTGGTTGATTCTGCTTCAAGGCTAAATGAATTATCAATATATATGCTGATTGCATTTTGTGCTTCCTGTTTTATTTTGTTTTCCGATAAAGGAATATAAGGTTGTGCAAAAGCAAAAACCAAACAAATTATTGCAAGTATTCTTAATAAAAGAATTAATAAATGCCTGAGTTGTGAGTGTTTACGGGTTTTTTGCTTTAATTCACGAATGAATTTAATATTTGTAAAATATATTTTTTTAAACCTGCGGAAATTAAACAAATGAATAATTACAGGAATAGATATGGCTAGAAGGCCGTATAAAAAAAATGAATTAACAAACTCCATTATTTGTTATTTATGTTTTTAATAGAATGATTATTAATTTATTACAATTATAATTTATAATTCATCATTAATTATCATCAGATAATCCAAGCCCTATTCCCTGTTCCAGCATATATTGATATGCCTCGTTATACTCATTTTTGATTTTTCCATCTAAAATAGCTTCACGAATGGCATTCTTAATTATACCTACTTCCCTGCAAGGTTTTAGATTAAATGTTTTCATAATAATTTCACCTGAAATAGGTGGTTGCCAGTTTCTTATTCTGTCTTTTTCTTCAATTTCCTTTAATTTATGACGTACTATCTGAAAATTTCCAAGATATTTCTTAACTTTTTGAGGATTTTTTGAAGTGATATCTGCTTCACAAAGCAACATCAGGTCATCTATATCATCACCGGCATCAAAAAGAAGCCTCCTTACAGCCGAATCAGTAACAATTGATTCTGACAAAACAATAGGTCGCATATGTAACAAAACCAATTTTTGAACATATCTCATTTTTTCATTTAATGGTAATTTCAGTTTCCTGAAAATATTAGGTGTCATTTTAGCACCTTTAAAATCGTGTGCATAAAAAGTCCATCCTATACCTGGTACATATTTTTTTGTAATGGGTTTTGCAATATCATGCAGTAATGCAGCCCACCTGAGCCATAATTTATCTGATTTTAATGCAACATTATCAAAAACTTCTAAAGTATGATTAAAATTGTCCTTATGTCCTTTTCCATTAAAAAATTCAGTCCCTTTTAAAGCAAATAGCTGCGGGAAAATAATTTTTAAAAGTCCTGATTTATCAAGAAGATTAAAACCATAAGATGGTTTATCAGAAAGAATAATCTTGTTCAACTCCTCAATTATTCTCTCTTTTGATACTATTTTAATTCGTTCGACATTCCTTGAAATAGCAGAAAAAGTATCCGAATTAATTGTAAAATTAAGCTGACATGCAAATCTAACAGCACGTATCATCCGCAATGGGTCATCAGAAAAAGTAATATCAGGGTTTAAGGGGGTTCTGATAATTTTTTTTTCAATATCATCCAAACCATTAAAAGGGTCAACAAGTTCGCCAAAATTCTCCTTTTGAAGGCTGACAGCAAGTGCATTTATTGTAAAATCTCTCCTGTTTTGGTCATCTTCCAATGTTCCGTTTTCCACAATAGGTTTCCTTGAGTGGTTACGATATGATTCTTTTCTGGCTCCAACAATCTCAACCTGCCAATCTTTTACACCTTTATAACGTAACATAGCCGTACCGAAATTTTTAAATATCTTAACTTTTGTACCATGCCCTACCCTATTGGCTAAGTTTTTTGCGAACTCAATACCATTCCCTACAACAACAATATCAATATCAACGCTCGGGCGTTTCATTATCATATCTCTTACAAAACCACCAACAACATACACAGGAACCTGCATCTCATCTGCAAGTTCTGAAACTAATAAAAATACCGGTTGCTTAAAATATTCTTCCAAAATTGAATTATAATAATTTCCCAAAATTATAAAAATTATAGAACCCGACAATTTTGATAATAGTATTTTTTTGAATTGTCCTGCCATTCATAGCAGAGAATAAAATTTTTGATAAAAAAGCGAATTAAGTTCAACTAAAGGCTAAATTTTTTTGCAATGTATCCTATGCAAACATTCATCCAGGCTATCTTTCCAATAAGGTATATAAAGATTAAAATGGTCTTTAATTTTTGTTTTATTAAGCACACTATAAAACGGTCGGGGAGCAGGAAGAGAATAATCTTTTGTTTCAATAGGGTATATTTTGCAATTAATTTCTGCTAATTCCATTATAGCTTTTGCAAAATCATACCATGATATAACACCTTCGTTTGAATAATGATAAATTTCTGTTCCGGAAACATTATGAGTTTGAGAAATTATATCAAGCAGGACTTTGGATAGATCACGGGCATAAGTCGGTGTACCTATCTGATCAAATACAACTTTAAGCGATTTCCTTTCTCTGCCATATTTTATCATAGTTTTTACAAAATTATTTCCAAATTCAGAGTAAAGCCAGGATGTTCTTATTATAAGAGCTTTTTTAGCATTAGCTATAATTTGGTTTTCTCCTTCAAGTTTTGTCTTACCATAAAATGAAGTTGGATTAACTTTATCATTTTCAATATACGGTCTGTGGCTTTTACCATCAAAAACATAATCTGTTGAGATATGTATTAATAATGAATTATACCTCGCTGAAACCTGAGAAAGATATTTTACTGCATTGGAATTGATAAGCATTGCCATTTTATTATCTTCTTCAGCTTTATCAACAGCAGTGTAAGCTGCACAATTAATTACACAAGCAATATTATTAATTTTAAAAAAATCATCAACAGCCTGAAAATTGGTTATATCAAGTTCTTCAATATCAGTATAAAAAAAATTATACTTGCTGTAATCGGAAGATAAATTTTGAATTTCACTACCGAGTTGTCCTTTGCTGCCTGTAATTAAAATGTTCATTGATTAGTTACAACTATTTAATAATTGTCTTAAAAAAATCTATTGTCTTTATTAAACCGTCTTCAAGTTGAATTTCAGGTATCCAGTTCAGTTCTTTTTTAGCCAAAGTAATATCAGGTTGTCGTTGAATAGGGTCATCAGAAGGTAAAGGTTTAAAAATAAGTTTTGATTTAGAAGCTGTAAGTTGAATTACTTTTTCAGCGAGTTCAAGAATAGTAAATTCATTCGGATTACCCATATTAACAGGACCTAAAAAATCATCCCCCGAATTCATAAAAGTAATCATACCATCAATAAGGTCATCAACATAACAAAAACTCCTGCTTTGAGTACCATCGCCATAAATTGTAATATCTTCCCCTTTTAAAGCCTGAACAATAAAATTCGAAATAACTCTACCATCATTGGGATGCATTCTGGGTCCATAAGTATTAAATATACGCAAAATCTTAATACGTACTTTATTATCACGGTGATAATTTATAAAAAGAGATTCAGCACATCTTTTTCCTTCATCATAACAAGCTCTTAAACCAATAGGATTTACGTGTCCCCAGTAATCTTCAGTTTGAGGATGTATTTGTGGGTCACCATATACTTCGCTTGTAGATGCCTGTAAGATTTTTGCTTTAATTCTTTTAGCTAATCCTAACATATTAATAGAACCCATCACCGAAGTTTTGATGGTTTTAATTGCATTGTACTGGTAATGAATAGGTGAAGCCGGACATGCCAAATTATATACCTCATCAACTTCAATATAAAAAGGCATTGTTATATCATGACGAATAAGTTCAAAAAACGGGTTATTCAATAAGTGAATAATGTTTTGTTTTTGACCTGTAAAATAATTATCAAGACAAAATACTTCATTATCTTCATTAAGGAGTCGTTCGCAAAGGTGAGAACCTAAGAATCCTGCTCCACCTGTAACTAAAATTTTTTTTCGCATAAATTTAATTGTTTAGAATCCGTTTATAAACTCCGAAAGTTTAAAAAATATTAAAAATCACAAATGACAAGCACTATTTATTAGTATCAACACCTATACAAAAATACTTAAATCCTTTGTGTTTCATTTCTTTAACATCATATATATTTCTTCCGTCAAAGATCAGAGGTTCTTTTAATAGTTTACTAATCACATTAAAATTAGGAAATTTAAATTCAGGCCATTCTGTTATAATTACCAAACAATCAGCATCAATAAGTGCATCAAACTGATCTTTCGAATATTCAATTTTATCTCCTAAAACTTTTTTAGCCTCATTCATTGCAACAGGGTCATAAGCTTTTACATTTGCACCTGCTTGTAATAATTTATCAATAACAACCAATGAAGGAGCTTCTCTCATATCATCGGTTTGTGGTTTGAAAGATAATCCCCAAATAGCAATAGTCTTTCCTTTTAAATCATTATTATAAAATTTCACCATCTTATCATATAAAATGGATTTTTGTGAATTATTAACTTCTTCAACAGCCATTAATACCCTTAAATTATAATCGTAATCAAGGGCTGTTTTTATTAATGCTTTAACATCTTTAGGGAAACAAGAACCACCATAGCCTGTACCCGGATAAATAAATTTATTACCTATTCTTGAATCACTTCCTATTCCTCTTCTGACAAAATTTATATTAGCTCCGACAATTTCACATAAATTAGCCATATCATTCATAAAGCTAATCTTAGTAGCAAGCATTGAATTTGCAGCATATTTAGTCATCTCCGATGAAGTTATATCCATAAAAATAATCGGATGACCATTCATAGTAAATGGTTTATAAAGCTGCTTCATTAAATTTTCTGCTCTTTCAGATTCCAAACCTACAACTATCCTGTCGGGTTTTAAAAAATCATTAATAGCATCACCTTCTTTTAAAAACTCAGGATTTGAGGCTACATCAAATTCAATATTTACACCTCGTTTATCTAATTCTTCCTGAATAGCATTCTTTACTTTTATGGATGTTCCAACAGGTACTGTACTTTTAGTTACCATAAGTAAATAATTATTCATATTTCTACCCACATTTCTGGCAACTTCAATTACGTATTTCAGATCAGCACTACCATCCTCACCTGGTGGAGTTCCAACAGCACTGAATACTACATCACAATCTTCAAGGGTTGAAGCCAAATCAGTAGAAAAATGCAATCTGTTTTTTTCATAATTTCTGTGAACCATATCCTCAAGACCAGGTTCATAAATTGGGATAATACCTTTTTTAAGATTTTCTATCTTTGTTTTATCAATATCAACGCATGTAACTTCAATACCTACTTCTGAAAAACATGTACCTGTTACCAAACCAACATATCCGGTTCCTACAATTGTTATTTTCATAAATATTATAATTTTAAATTCACAATAAAAATTCAGCAAATATAAATATATTATCTGTTGTAGGATTTAAAAAATTTATATTTTTAATTATATTGATTTTTAATAAACTCTGTTTCTCAATATAAAAAAAGACGAGTCTATAATGCCTTTCTAATCTTCATTAATTTTATCAATAAATCTTCAAGATTATCCAAATGCAGCATATTAGCACCATCGGATTTTGCGATTGAAGGCTTAGGATGTGTTTCTAAAAAAATTCCGTCAACACCAACAGCAATACCTGCTTTAGCAATAGTTTCAATTAATTCGGGTTTGCCACCCGTAATACCTTCGGGCTGGTTTGGCTGCTGTAATGAATGTGTGCAATCAAGCACAACAGCTACATTATTTTTTTGCATTACCGGAATATTTCTGTAATCAACAACTAAGTCATTGTAACCAAAGGTTGTTCCTCTTTCAGTAAGCATAATATTATCATTACCGCTAAGTCTTATTTTTTCAACAGCAAATTTCATAGAGTCTGCCGATGAAAATTGTCCTTTTTTAATATTTATTGTTTTTCCTGTTTTTGCAGCAGCAACAAGCAATTCGGTCTGACGGCATAAAAACGCAGGTATTTGCAAAACATCAACATATTCAGAAACAATACCTGCTTCAGTTTCAGTGTGTATATCAGTAAGTGTGGGTATTTTATATTTATTGCCAATTTCCTTAATAATATCTAAAGCTTTTTTATCTCCTATGCCTGTAAATGAATCTAACCTTGACCTGTTTGCTTTTTTATAGGATGCTTTAAAAATATACGGTATCTCTAATTCACGTGATATTTTATTTATTTTCTCAGCAATTTCAAAAGGAATATCTTCATTTTCAATAATACAAGGACCTGCAATAAGGAAAAAATTATTGCTTTCAGGAAAACTGATTCTATGAATATTTTTTAACATAAAGTTTAATGTTTATTGTTTAACAACAAAATTATATAATTTTGTGTTTTATTGTTAAAAAATTATAAAAAATAAAATTGAGTCCAAGTAAAAATATCGGTTTATTTTTCGGTTCATTTAATCCTGTTCATACAGGACACTTGATAATTGCCAATTATATGGTTGAATTTACTGATTTGTCTCAGGTTTGGTTTGTTATTTCACCTCATAATCCTTTTAAAGAAAAAAAATCACTTTTACCTGATTACCATCGCTTAGCTTTATTGAATATTGCAATTGAGGATAATCCCAGAATTAAAGTAACTGATATTGAATTTAAACTCCCGAAACCTTCTTATACTATTGATACTCTTACTTATTTACTTGAAAAATATCCTAAAAAGAATTTTATTCTTATTGCAGGAACAGATATACTGCCTACATTTCATAAATGGAAAAATTACAAGCAAATACTTGAATTTTATGAATTATATATTTATTCAAGACCGGATTATGATGCGGGAAAGTATAAAAGTCATCAGAAAATAAAAATATTTAATGCTCCGTTAATGGAAATTTCTTCAAGTTTTATCAGAAAATCAATCAAAGAAGGAAAAAACATGGATTATATGCTACCCGAAAAAGTATATGAATATATAAAAGAAATGCACTTTTACAAGAAATGACCATGTCAATCAGCTATTAATTGGCTAAATAATATTTTGATGTGCTGGGGAAATATTTTGGTCGGACAATTCCTTTACTTGTAATAGCAAGAAGGAGCTTATATTTTATTGCTAAACCCTTTTTGAATATAGTAATATAGCATTTGCA
>JAIOSH010000139.1 GCA_021107685.1 Bacteroidales bacterium
GAAGGCATAAAAACCTGCGACAATTCCAAAATCTTGTGAAGAAAAATTAAGATGATCTTGTAAAATTGTTTTTAATGGTGACAATACATCGTAAAAATAATAATTTGCAGCCATTAAAAAGCTGACAATTATCATCATTGCCCAACGGGCTTTTGCCGAATCCCTGAGTGTTCTTTTTATTTTTTCCATTATTTAATTTGCTTGTTTTTATTATAAAAAAAGCAAAAGTACAATTAATATTGAGAATAAAAATTTCTATATGATTTAATATTTTTGTAAATTTGCTTGTTTTTTTTTGCATTGAATTGCCATCAAATAAAAAAGTGGAATAAAAACATAGCTTTGCAAAATAATTAAAATTCATTAAAAATTTTGAATGTATTTTATTACACCATCAAATATACTTAAAAAAATATATAGAAATCTCGTCTGGGAAATCTCAACTAAAGAAAAAGTAATTTTCCTGACTTTTGACGATGGACCTGTTCCTGAAGTTACTCCTGACATTTTAGACATATTAAAGCAATACAAATCCAAAGCTACATTTTTTTGTTTAGGAAAAAATGTTGAAAAAAATCCGGAAATCTTTAAAAAAATAATTTCATCAGGACATGGAACAGGAAATCACACTTATGGGCATTTGAACGGATGGAAAACAAAATCCAATGATTATATTGATAATATAAAAAAATGTAATGAATTATTTAAAACAAATCTTTTCCGACCGCCTTATGGAAAAATTACTCATAGACAAATAAAATTATTAAAAAATGATTATTCAATTATTTTATGGTCGGTACTTTGCGGTGATTTTCATAAAAAAGTATCAAAAGAAAAATGTTTGAATAATGCTTTAAAATTTACAAAAGAAGGTAGTATAATTGTATTTCATGACAGTTTAAAGACAAAAGAAAAAGTATTATATGCTCTTCCACGTTTTTTGGAATATTTTATTAGCAAGGGTTATAAATTTGATGTTCTCAATTCATATCAAATACAACCACTAATAACTCATAACTAATAACTTATAACTAACAAAATAATACCTTATAAAAAAATTCATATAAGTTTTAATTTGATTTAATTTATTTTCTGTAATTTCGTAACATCAAAAAAATAATATAATTCTTTATTAAAAAACAAACAATGGCAAAAGTAAAAGGAGATATTGTAGTTGATATTGAAAGATGCAAGGGATGCGAAGTATGTATTGCAGCATGTCCTGTAAATGCAATAGAAATGTCGAAAAAAGTAAACAGTAAAGGTTATCATTATATGGAAAAAGTTAATGATAACTGTACGGGATGTACTAATTGTGCAATAGTATGCCCCGATGGTGTTATAACTGTTTACAGGGTAAAAATTTAGTTATAAATAAAAAAAATAACCTTATAATGAGAGAATTAAAATTAATGAAAGGCAATGAGGCGATATCAGAAGCAGCTATTCGCGTTGGTTGCGATGGCTATTTTGGTTATCCAATTACACCTCAGTCAGAAATATTGGAATATTTAATGGTGGAAAAACCAGAAGAAATATCAGGGATGATAGTTCTTCAGGCTGAAAGCGAGCTTGCTTCAATAAATATGGTATATGCCGGAGCAGCTTGCGGTAAAAGAGTTATGACCTCATCCTCAAGTCCAGGAATAAGCCTTATGCAGGAAGGTATATCATATATGGCAGGAGCCGAGCTTCCCAGTTTAATTGTAAATGTTGTTAGAGGTGGTCCTGGTTTAGGAACTATTCAGCCATCACAATCCGATTATTTTCAGGCAACTAAAGGAGGTGGACACGGTGATTATCATATTATTGTTCTTGCTCCTTCGTCGGTTCAGGAAATGGCGGATTTTGTCGGATTAGGATTTGACCTTGCTTTTAAATACCGCAATCCTGCTATGATACTGTCTGATGGTGCTATCGGACAAATGATGGAAAAAGTAGAATTTGATGAACATCAACCCAGATTCACAGAAGAAGAGATAAGAAAGAATACTCCGTGGGCAACAGTAGGTAAAACTCCTGACAGGGAAAGAAATATTATTACTTCTTTAGATCTTGATCCTGCAAGACAGGAAATCCATAATATAAAGCTCCAGGCAAAATATAGAAAAATTGAAGAAAATGAAGTAAGATTTGAAAAAATTGCCTGTGATGATGCCGAATATATTTTTGTTGCCTATGGAACAAGTTCCAGAATTTGCCAAAAAGCTATTCAACTGGCACGTGAAAAAGGAATAAAAGTTGGATTGTTTCGCCCGATTACTCTTTATCCTTTTCCTGTAAAAGAAATAAAAGAGCTATCGAAAAAAGTTAAAGGAATACTATCTGTTGAAATGAGTGCAGGTCAGATGATTGAAGACATCAGGCTTGCAGCAGAAGGTAATATTAAAATTGAGCATTTTGGTAAAATGGGAGGAATTATACATTCCCCGGCAGAAGTAGTTGAAGTATTAGAACAAAAAATTATCGGAGGTTAATTATCATGGAAGAAAATATAACAAAAGAAAACATTCGTAAAAAAGAAAATATAGTTTATAAGAAAACAAATCTTATGACCGACAAAGTGTTAAGCTATTGCCCAGGTTGCGGGCATGGAACAACACATCGTATTATCATGGAAGTTGTGGATGAAATGGGAATTCAATCTGAAACATTAGGTATAGCACCTGTCGGTTGTTCTGTGCTTGCTTATGAATTTATGAATATTGATATGCAGGAAGCTGCTCATGGAAGAGCTCCCGCAATGGCAACAGCAATGAAACGACTAATGCCTGAAAAATATATTTTTTCTTACCAGGGAGATGGTGATTTAGCTGCAATTGGAACTGCTGAAACCATCCATGCTTGCAACAGGGGGGAAAATATTACCATAATTTTTGTAAATAATGGTATTTACGGTATGACAGGTGGGCAAATGGCTCCTACTACTTTGCCGGGAATGAAATCATCAACATCTCCTTATGGAAGAGATATTGTTACAATGGGAAATCCTTTAAAAATAACTGAATTAATTGCTCAATTACCCGGAACTTACTTTGTAACGCGACAGGCTGTTCATACCCCTGCTAATGTTCGGAAAACTAAAAAAGCTATTAGAAAAGCTTTTGAAAATCAAAAATTGAAAAAGGGATTATCATTTGTTGAAGTTGTATCCAACTGTAGCTCAGGATGGAAAATGACACCTGTTCAGGCTAACAAATGGATGGTCGAAAATATGTTCCCTTTCTATCCTTTGGGTGATATTAAGGTAGATAGAGAATTAGTAAAATAATTTAAACCGATACAATTTATAAATTTGTAAATAAATATTTAAAAGATATGACTGAAGAAATAATTATTGCCGGATTTGGAGGACAAGGTGTTCTTTCAATGGGAAAAATACTTGCTTATTCAGGTATTATGCAGGATCAGGAAGTAAGCTGGATGCCTTCTTATGGACCGGAAATGCGTGGCGGAACTGCAAATGTTACTGTAATTTTAAGTGATAACAGGATAAGCTCACCTATTCTTACTGAATATGATACAGCAATTATTTTAAACCAGCAATCAATGGATAAATTTGAACAAGCTGTAAAACCCGGAGGTTTATTGCTTTATGACCCTAATGGTATTTTAAGACATCCTGAAAGAAAGGATATAAATATTTACAAAATTCAGGCGAGCGCTGAAGCTAGTAAGTTGGGCTTAAATAAAATATTCAATATGATCGTACTTGGTGGATTTTTAAAAATTAAGCCTATTGTTAAATTTGATAATGTAATTTCAGGTCTTAAAAAATCATTACCTGCCAGGTATCATCACATGTTGCCCGATAATGAAAAAGCAATTGCCAGGGGTTTGGAAATTGTCGAAGAAGTTCAAAAAATTTAAAAACTTTTAAAAAAATAATTATGCCGGAAATTTCAAAAAAAGGCAGGCTAATGCCTGAGTCACCAATACGTAAATTAGTTCCTTATGCAGAAATTGCAAAAAGAAAAGGAAGAAAAGTTTATCATTTGAATATTGGACAACCTGATATAGAAACACCTGAAATAGCCCTCGAAGCTATAAAAAATTTTAGTCAAAGAGTTATTGAATATAGTCATTCTGCAGGTATTATTTCTTACAGAGAGAAATTAGCAGGTTATTATAAAAAGCATAATATTAATATTACTGCTGAAGATATAATTATTGGAGCAGGAGCTTCTGAAGCTATTCTTTTTGCTATGCAATCCTGTATGGATCCTGGTGACGAAATAATAATTCCTGAACCATTTTATGCAAATTATAATGGCTTTGCTGTTAATTCGGGTGTTGTTGTACGACCTATTCCTTCAGCAATTGAAACAGGATTTGCACTTCCACCCATAGCCGAATTTGAAAAGGTGATTACTTCAAAAACAAAAGCCATAATGGTATGTAATCCGAATAATCCTACAGGTTATCTTTATTCAAAAAAAGAATTAGAAACTTTGAGAGATATAACAAAAAAATATGATCTTTTTCTTTTTGCCGATGAGGTTTACAGGGAGTTCTGCTATGATGGTAAAAAGCATTTTTCAGTAATGCATCTTAAAGGTATTGATGATAATGTTATACTGATAGATTCTGTATCTAAACGATATAGTGCCTGTGGAGTCAGAATTGGAGCAATGATATCCAAAAATAAGGAATTAATGAAAACAGCTCTGAAATTTGCTCAAGCCCGTTTAAGTCCTCCTTCTATTGGCCAGGTGGCAGCAGAAGCTGCTATTGACACAAAAGATTCTTACTTTAAAATGGTATTAAATGAATACTTAGCCCGAAGAAATGTTGTTGTTGAATCAATTAACAATATTAATGGTGCTTTTTGTCCTGTTCCCTCCGGTGCTTTTTATGTTGTTGCTAAATTGCCTATTGATAATTCTGACAAATTTTGCAAGTGGTTACTTGAGGATTTTGAATATAACGACGAAACAGTGATGTTTGCCCCGGCTACAGGTTTTTATGCAACAAAAGGTAAAGGTATGGATGAGGTAAGAATAAGTTATGTGTTAAATGTTAATGACCTTAAAAATGCAATGAAATGCCTTGAAGAAGCATTAAAGGTTTATCCCGGGAGAACATTATAACCCTTAATTAATGTCTATCCATAAACTCTTTTTTTTGATTTAAGAACGCCTATTAACCCCGATACGCAGAAGCTACAGGGCAGGCTGATTTTAGATTTCAGATTTTCAGCAACTTCTTAAATCTAAAATCGGTGTTCCTTGTTCGATATTCATTTTTTTAACTTTATGGACAAGCACTAATCTGTTTTAAAAATTCCGCCTTCTTATACTTATGGAAAGGCATATCTACGTCCTAAATTTAAAATAAAATTTATTTTATTTTTTTAATAAAATCTTGTGGATGCTTCAAAAAAAATTATATATTTGCATGTAATAATACATTAATAATTTCCAATATAATAATCAAAAACTTATCATTATGAAAAAACAAATGTCTTTATTATTTACAATTATTTTTTTTATTTGCATTGCTGCAAACATCAATGCCCAGAAAAAGGAAACAAGGAATTATGAAAATTTACAAAAATTCAAAACCCATGATATTCAAATAAAAAAGTCGGAAATACTTCCTTTAAAAACTTTAGGTGAAATTAAACATAAAAGCTCAGATGTCAATTGGAGCATCACTTTTAAAAGTGAAATAAAAAAACATGAATTATTTGAAGAAACGATGAAAATCAAGGAAGAAAAAACAAAATTAAAACAAAAAGATAATATTGAACCTTACAATTCACAGTCAAATAAATCACCTATGGATTTACCGGTTATCGGCAGAAATTTTCCCGGAAATATTTTTCATGGATATTTACCTCCTGATAATAGTATGGCAATTTCAAAATCAGGCTATATTATATCTGTAATAAATTCTTCAATTTTTTATTATGATATGAATGGAAATGTTCTTTATGGCGATTTATTCTCAAATTTCTTTGATGGATTAGGACTTTATGCAACTATATATGATCCAAGAGTAATATATGACCCGGTTAATGACAGGTTTATTCTTGTTGTTCTACATGGAACATCTTCCGAAAGTTCTAAAGTATTATTTGCTTTTTCGCAAAGTGAAAATCCAAATGACGGATGGTGGGTTTACGATATTACTGGAAATCCTTTTAGCGATGGAAGCTGGTTTGATTATCCTAATATCGGCATATCTAATGAAGATCTTTTTATTACAGGAAATCTCTTTTTTGATAATATGAGCTTTAATCAATCAATTATTTTTCAAATTTCAAAAGATGAAGGATATAACGGAGGTGAGTTAAGCTTAATTTACTGGACAGGTTTTGGAAATGATCCTTATGACGCATTTACAATCGTTCCGGTTAATTATAATCCCCATGGAGGTTTTTATAATGGAATATATCTTGTAAGTAACAACCCAAGTGGAAGTAATAAAATAAGGTTATATGATATTACAGATAATATATCAGGAGATCCTGTATGCAATTTATACGCTTTGGATATTGATCAATATTCTTTAGGTGGTAATGCTTATCAGCAGAATACAAATATTCTTTTAAATACCGGTGATAATAGAATTCAAAATGGATTTTATATGGGTGATGAAATTCATTTTGTTTTTCATTCCGAATCCTTTAATGGTTACAATGGAATAAATTACAACAGGATTGATTTAAATAATAGTAACATTAGTAGTACAATGTTTGGTTTTGACGGTGTTGATTTTTGTTATCCTTTTGTATGCTCTTTTAGCAATTCTGCTGATGACCATAAAGTGCTTATTGCATACTGTTATACTTCTCCAATCAATTATCCCGGTGTACTTGTTTCAGGTGTTGACAATCAAATGAACTGGACAGATGCTGCAATTGTTGCTCAAGGTCAAAACTATGTTGAAGTTGGTGAGACACAAGGTGTAACAAGATGGGGTGATTATGCCTGTATTGTCAGAAAATATGATGAACAAAATCCAAAAGCCTGGTTATCCGGAGGATTTGGAAATACGCAGGAAATCCAATCACAATTATAATATTGCCTTGACACATGGATTGCTGAAGTAACAGGGATTGAACCGGGAATAAATGAAATATCCGATATTTCATCACAAATAAAAGTCTATCCTAATCCTGTTACCGATTTATTTTCAATTGATTTTAATCTAAATAAAAGAAAAAAAATTGAAATATATATCATAGACATTAATGGCAAACTTGTTAGATTGCTTTATAAAGATACTGCGAATAAAGGAAAAAGCACAATTACCTTTAATAAAGAGGCATTAAATCCAGGCACATATTTTATTATAATAAAAACAAATCAAAAAAATATCAGCAATGAAAAGATCATTATTTCACATTAGTATTTTAATAAGTATTGTTTCCTTTATAGTTATATCATGTAACAGTCAAAATATTGATAAAAAGGATAAGAGTGATGAGCAATTGGTAACAGATACTGTAAAAGTTAAACCGGAAGTTCAGGCAACAAAATCAGATACTGATGCTGTTAAAAGCGAAGTGCAAACTATTGAAGGTAAATCACTTAATCCACAAGAATCAAAGCAAGCAGAACCAATTGATACGGTTGTTGTTATAAAACAAGCCGGTCAAAATCAACATAAGTTAGATAGTATTAAAAAAGCTAAAACAAAAGGGAAGAAAAGGTAAAATCAGTTTTAAATTAGGAAATAGGGAAAATAAGGGAAATAAGGGAAAATTGGGACTGTTTTACTACAAGACTTTGTCTTTA